>JANXNO010000084.1 GCA_025354075.1 Burkholderiales bacterium
CTTTTTTATTGAGCCACTGTCGATCATCGTCAACGCACAGACGCTTGACGCGGTTGCTACGCGTCACTGGCTGACCGCCGTTGCGTTGCCGTGAAACAATATCGCCCATGAAAAAGGCTCAGCTATGAAAAAAATTCTCATCCTCGGTGCCAACGGCTTCATTGGGCATCATCTGAGTCGCGCGATACTGGCCAACACCGACTGGCAAATTGTCGGCATGGACTTAGGCTCTCATCGCGTCAATAGCCTGCTCGACCATCCGCGCATGAGCTTTCACGAGCGCGACATGTTGACCAGCACCGCCTGGATCGACGAGCAGGTGGCTGCGTGTGACGTGGTCCTGCCGCTGGTAGCTATCGCTACGCCGGCAACTTACGTCAGCGATCCACTGCGCGTGTTCGAGCTGGATTTTGAGGCGAATTTGCCGATCGTGCGCATGTGTGTGAAACACAAAAAACGCCTGATTTTTCCGTCGACCTCCGAGGTTTACGGTATGTGTAAGGATGCTGAGTTCGACTCAGAAACGTCGGACTTTATCGTTGGCCCGATCAACAAACCACGCTGGATTTATTCGGTCGCCAAGCAGTTGATGGATCGCATCATTCATGCGCACGGGCTCAAAGGCGAGCTGGATTACACGCTGATCCGTCCCTTCAACTGGATCGGTTCTGGGCTTGATTCGCTGACCGCCAGCAGCCCCGGCGGCGCGCGCGTAATCACACAATTTATCGGCCACATTATTCGCGGCGAACCGATTCAACTGGTCGACGGCGGCAGCGCACGACGCAGCTTCACCGACGTTGAAGACGCCATCGCCGCGTTGATGACCATCATCGAAAATCCGCGCGGCATCGCCACCGGAAAAATCTACAACATCGGCAATCCAGCGAACAATCATTCGGTACGTGAGCTCGCAGAAATGCTGCTCAAAATCGCGCCCGAATATCCTGAATATCAGGCAGGTGCGGCAAAGACGACCATCGTCAGCACGACAGCAGACGACTACTACGGCGTCGGCTATCAAGACGTGCAGGATCGCAATCCGCGTATCACCAACACCGTTGATGAACTCGACTGGTTGCCGCGCGTGACGATGGCGCGGGCGCTACGAAAAATTCTTGAAACGTATCGCGAAGAAGCTGCTGCCATCACGCTCGCACAGAAAGCCTGATGCCGTTTCTTTGCTTAAAGGTTGATGTCGACACGCTGCGTGGCACGCAAGAAGGCGTCCCTCGACTGGTCGAACTTTTCAAACGCGAACAGGTGGGCGCGACCTTCCTGTTTTCGATGGGCCCGGACAACACCGGCCGCGCGATCAAGCGCATTTTTCGTCCCGGATTTTTAGCCAAAGTTCGGCGCACTTCGGTGCGAGCCAATTACGGCTTGAAGACGCTGATGTACGGCACGCTAATCCCCGGCCCGGACATCGGCGTGCGTGCTGCGGATCAGATGCGCGCCACCCGTGATGCCGGTTTTGAATGTGGCATTCACTGTTGGGATCATGTTGGCTGGCAAGACAACGTAATGAAAAACTCACCCGAGTGGACGCGCTCGCAGATGGATCGCGCGCACGAACGATTTATCGAAGTCTTTGGCACACCTTCGCTGACCTGGGGCGCTGCAGGCTGGCAGATGAGCGTTGAGGCGTTGCGTCATCAGGGCACGCTGGGGTATCACTACGCGAGCGATGCGCGTGCCGGCGCGTTGCCTACGGACGCGATACCCGCTTTCTGGCCGCTGGTGCGCGCCGAATCTTTACCCGTCGCTCAAATCACCGGCACACTGCCAACACTGGACGAGCTGATCGGCGTCGATGGCTGCACCGCCGACAACGCGCATTTGCATCTGCTGAACCTCACCGCGTCGCCCACCCGAGATCATATTTTCACGCTGCATGCGGAGCTTGAAGGCATGGCATTGTTGCCCATGATGGAGCGCCTGCTCGCGGGCTGGCGCGATCAGGGCTACACGTTGGTCAGCACCGGCGCGTATTGCCGCACGCTGGAAGCGTCGAGCCTGCCGTACTGCGAAGTGGAGTGGGGCGAAATCGCGGGCCGTTCTGGCACACTTATGAAACAGGGATTACCTTACCTGGCGAATATCGAACAAACAATGCGCCGGTAATTTTTTAGGGTTTGCAAATGGGCACTTCTAGAAATTCATTTTTCGGGATGAAATGCAAGGCGCGCGGCACACGGCAACCGGAAAGTACGCCCTGGTACGTGAGGATTGCGAGCACCGTGCAACGCCGCAGTTCGCCCAAACAATGAAAGTATAGGAGCGCCCAAAGCATCATGGCCAACAGCAAAGTCACCGATTTCAGTCTCCCCACCAGTGGTGGCGGTACGTTCAAACTGTCCGACCACAAGGGCAAAATCGTTGTCCTTTATTTCTATCCCAAAGACAGCACACCGGGCTGCACGACCGAAGGCATCGACTTCACAGCCCTGCACGATCAGTTCATCAAAGCCAACGCCGTCGTCGTCGGCGTGTCGCGTGACAGCGTCAAATCACACGACAATTTCTGCGCGAAACACGGGTTTCCCTTCGTGCTAATTTCCGACACCGAAGAAAAACTCTGTGCGCAGTTTGAGGTGATGAAAATGAAAAATATGTATGGCAAACAAGTGCGGGGCATCGAGCGCAGCACGTTCATCATCGGCGCAGACGGCAAACTCGCCAACGAGTGGCGCGGCGTTAAAGTTGCAGGCCACGCACAAGCGGTGCTGGATTGCGTCCAGACGCTGGCCTAGTTATTTTTGCTTCTAATCAGGGCAATCAACACCACGAAACATACTTCAGCTTTTTGTTGAAAGACCTATCTAAAAAGGGCCTGAATGCGTTTTTTTAATTTATCGACTTACGCATTAAAACGCGGCTTAGCCCAAGAAAAATGGGCTTTTTATAACAAAGCTGTTGCTTAAAATTTGGTTTTTTACGTTCGGGCTGCCCCGCCGCTTGTCCTTGCGCAACCACAGAATATCTGTACCGTCGTTTAGGTCACAACTTGAATCGCTGAACGCGTTGTTTTGTTAGCGCATCACCCCAAAAGCGATCAAAAAGAGGGACGACATTTGCGTATGACCAGCGAAATTACAGACGCGATTGCCAGGCTTGCGCCTGGAGAGTCAGACGCCATCAAGCATTTGTTTGACGTCTCCTACGTCGAGCTGAAGCGCCTCGCGCACTCACGGTTGTGGGCGGCAAATCTCAAACAAAGCTACGCCACCGAATCGTTGCTGCACGAGAGCTACCTTCGGCTCGTAAATCAGAAAACTCTGTCCCTCCCAGATCGAAAGCATTTTTTCGCTTATGCGTCGAAAGTCATGCGCAGCATCATCCTCGACGCCGTGCGCGAAGCCAACGCTGAGCGACGCGGCGGCGGCCAGGCCGACCTCACCCTCAAAACCGAGATCGCGGAGGTCACGCCACGCGGCGCAACCGCCATGTTCATGACGGCGCTGGTGAAAACGCGCAAATTTCGCGTGCTGGAACGCGCTCGAATGGCGGAAGGAATCGCTGCTGAGAAAGCGCTCAATCAGCAGGGTATGACGACAGGCCAATCGGGTCGGGCACAGTATGTCAGCGCAAATTACATGTTTGAAGCAACGGTTAGTGAGGCAACAACAGATGCCAACAAGACCTCATTCAGTCTGGGCGTTGCCAGCGCTGCGGCTGGCAAAGGCTGATCGTCGGACACCATCGCCATCGACGTGCGCGTGACGGATGTTGAGAGCGGGATCGTAGTGGATGCCATTGACGTACGGCGCGAGATTAAAGGCGTGGAGACCAAAGTTGGGGGCGTGACCACAGCGATCACCAATCTCCTCACGCGCGGTCGTGGCGGTGCCCTGGCTGACGCGCTTGCACCGACGGACGAATTCATCAATGCGCGAAGAGACAGTGTTGACAAAGCGCTGCGTGAGGCTATCGAGGAAGCCGTCAACGAGATCGCCAAGCGATTTGCAGCAGACTAGTTGCGGTGCAAACGCTCCACAAAAAAAGGTGCGCAACGAAGTGAGTATTGCGTTTTGCTCCACGGTCACGCCCTAGTCTACCCGTTATTGGCGGCCCGTACACGGCGCAAGCGTTGTCACTTGTGCGCTGTGTGCGGCAAAAAAAATGCGGCTTTTGCGGCTTCGTTTAGCCTCGTACATTGCCGCATCCGCATTGCGCATCAGCTCCACGGTGTCGCCGACCGCAGGCGGAGAGAGCGCGATCCCTATGGACGCGCCCACAAGCGTCTCGCCGGATGAGAAACCGCACGGTGTGGAAAACGTCTGCACGATTCGATCACACAGCATGTTGATTGATGCGGTGGACACCTCCGTCTCGACAAGCAACACAAATTCATCGCCGCCCAGTCGGGCCACAACGTCTGATTGCCTCGTAATGCTGAGCAGCCGCCGCGCAACTTCGCACAGCACTTCATCGCCTACCCCGTGGCCGTATTGATCGTTCACCCGCTTGAAGCCATCAAGGTCTATGAATAAAAGCGCGAGTTGTGAATTGCTGCGCCGCGTTCTGGATAACGCCTGCTCCAGTCGCTCAGTCAGCGCGCGCCGGTTGCACAGCCCCGTTAACGGGTCGTGCGAAGCCATCTGATGCAGCTGCGCTTCAGCGAGAGTGCGAGCCGTCGTATTTTGCAGCAACGACATCATCGAGCTCACCTTGCCGGTGGCATCGGTAAGCGCTGAATTAAACCACTCGCAGTACACCAATTTTCCGTTGCTATGAAGTAGCGCTACTTCAATACGATTGTTGGATTCAAAACCAGTTTGCAAGCGCTCAAACGCATCGGTGAGCGACTTCACACGCTCCGCGTTGCCGAGCACCGCCAACACGTCAAATAACGACTGGCCCACAATCGCCTGCGCGTCGGCACCTAGCATTTCGCAAATCTGCGACGAACAGCGCGAGATCTTCAGCTGATCATCCAGCTCGATAACAGTCAGTGGGCTGTTGTCCATGTGCGACGACAGTCGTTCGTTGGCAGCACGCAATGCCTCTACCGTAACCTTTAACTCATGCACGCTCATGGATGACGACACGGCACCGATGATCCTGCCGTGATCATCGCGCCACGGCATGAGCGAGACCGTATGCCACACGCCGCTGCTGCCCACCACCGGGCCGAGACGGTCGTACGTCACCGTCTCACCCGAGAACGCACGACGGATGTACGGCATGAACGCATCAGAGTGGCTGGTGTCGTACAGTTCAAGCAATGTCTTTCCCAGCAACTCCGATGGCGTTTTGTTAAATGATTTTGCGAACCGTGCGTTGACGTAATGCAGCCGTGTGTCCAGATCAAGCATCGATACGATTGCGCCGAGGTTGCCGTCGAGAATGCGCCCGAGCGCCTCAAATGTCAGCGTTGCGTTCGTGGGCGTGCACGGCAGCGCTTTCGGCAATTCAGCAGCACATGTCATTTCTGACGCAGCGTCAGACGATTGATCTTTGTCGTCGGCCATCGTGGTACCAGCTCGTTTATTTGCCTGCAAGGAGTTGCTATCCGATATCCCGCGGAATCTTGGCTCACGGCATAAGCCTTGACGCATGCCGTTGTTGGGGCGAACGCTGATCGCGCTTGTCTGCTCACTGCAGGCCATACTCCATCGGAAAATTCCTTCCGGATTATCACATCAAGCCCATAGAATCGGATAGTTCTTATTGAATTATGGGGTTGAAATGGCGCACGTTCACTCAAAGAAGCGCATCCGCGAAGCGACACTGCTGGCGCAACTTGCGGCCTGTGGCGACGAACCCCTGACGCGACTCGGCCTTAGACGCGAAGATTTGATGGCGATGTTGCCCACGTTTCGCGGCACAATTGTGTTTCCGGACGACCCGAACTACAACACGGATCGCATGCTTTTCAACCCGGTGTTTGACCCGTATCCGATGATGATCATTTACTGCGTGGTCAACTCGGACGTGCAGTTGGCATTGATGCTCGCCAAGGTCACGCCGAGGCCGTTCACGGTGCGGTCGGGCGGTCATTGCACGGCAGGCTTCTCGGCAGGATCGGGCATCCTGATTGATGTCAGCGCGTTGAACGATGTGTACGTCGATCCCAATGCCCTCTTCGCGACGGTCGGCTGCGGCTGCAATTTCGGCAAATTTCGCGCGGCACTCAAGCCCTATGGACTGCATGTCCCCGGAGGCGAATGCGACGACGTGTGCATCGGCGGCTACATGCAGGGTGGAGGTTATGGCTTCACCTCGGTGACACTCGGCATGAATTCTGACAACGTGATTTCGATGCGCGTGCTGCTAGCCAACGGCCAAATCGTCAACGCATCAGCCACAGAAAACTACGACCTGTGGTGGGCGATGCGTGGCGGCACGGGTGGCAGTTTTGGCATTCTGCTTAACGTGACCTACAAGCTCGTCCCGCTCGGCGACGTGTTTGGTTGGGCCATCATCTGGCCGCTGTCGAGCGGTAGCGAAATGAATCAGGCCGCACTCGCGCTGAACGTGTTGCAGGATCAATACATGGCAACCGCGCCATCGAACAACCTGAACATCCAAGTATCGCTGTGCTACCAGCCGGGCATTGTCGGTGGCCTGCCACTGCCGCCTGCGCCGATGTATCCATACCTCATGGTGCGCGGCGTTTGGGTCGGTAACGCGGTGGACGGGCAGGCCGCCATCCAGACGTTGTGCAACTTGCCCGGCGCGACCACACAATGGACGCGGGAGACCGACTTTGACACATTGAACGAGAGCCTACTCAATGTGCCGTACGGCATGCCGTGTTTTGCTGAGGGCACGCCGATGCCGAAAGAGGACAAGGCATCGCGCATCGTCGCTCGCAGGCTCACCACCAACGAATGGATGGGTTTACTCAATTATTTCGTGTCAACACCGAACCCGTACTCTTACTTCTACATGGAGTTTTACGGTGGTGCAATTAACGCGTATCCGATCACCGGCAGCGCGTTCGTGCATCGAACTGCGCTGTTCAACGCAGTGCTCGACGTGTTCTGGTGGACAGAGGAAGAACGCGCACCGTCACAAGCATTTCTGGACGGCTGGATCGCATTGATGGAGCCGCTATACAACGGTGAGGTCTATCAAAATTACCCTCGTTTAAACGACCCGAATTTCAAGTCCAAGTATTGGGCTGGATCGCAAAATGCGCTTAAGCTGGTGAAGACAAAATACGACTTCAACACGCTGTTCAGCTTCGCGCAGTGCATCGTGCAGCGTGGCGTGCTCGATGAGGACATTGCGACGCCGGAGGGAGTGCCGGATGAATTGCGGCGGGCAATTGAAGCACCGATTCTAGTCGCGAAATTTGGGTAAATGCCGATTACGTCATTTCTGCTGAGGCAGTAAAACAGTGACTTTTCGCGACAAACAATTGCGATGAGACACGTCACTGTCTTGCGTTCGCAGGCTTAGCGACGTTACCGCGATGACCCCGGCTGCAAACTGAACGTGTCGTAGCCGACTTCCTTCACCCGACCTTCGGCGTTGTAAGTCACATCGAAGTATTGATCCTCGCTGCCGGTGTGGAATTTGAATTTGTGCGTCAGTTCATTGGGCGTCATGCCGAAGCGCTGCTCTTTGCTGTTTCGCCCAAGAATGCGCCGCACTTCGCTGATCGTCATGCCGGGTTGAATGCGCCTAAAGTTCGCCTCTACCAACACCTGATCAATCTTCTCAACCGTGCCTTGCGCGTTCACCGTCATCATGTATGTGCGCACACCCTCGGGGCCTAGCGGATACTCCCAAACCTCTTTGGCACCCTCGCGATACACGTTCGCGGGTTCTCCCATTTTCAGCTTCATGTCGGCCACAGTCGATTGTCCGGCTTGCAGCTCGCCGGTAGCGACACGATCACAACCTGCCATCACCAACAACGTTGAAAATAGCCCCATCGCGATAGCCCCTTTGAATGAAATCTGCGTCATAGCCGTCCTCTTCATAGAATTTTCCGCATATCGCGATGTGGAATATTGCAGTCGAGATATTCGCCGCCTTCCACCACAAACCCAAACTTCTCATAAAAGCCAATCGCATGGGTTTGCGCCGATAAAACGACCTCGCGGTCACCACGTTGACGCGCGCGCGCCATCAGGTGCTGCAATACGAGTCCTCCTACGCCAAATCCGCGAAAAGGTTTGAGTACAGCCATGCGCCCGATATGTCCGTCCGGCAAAAGGCGGCCACAGGCAGCGGCCTTGCCGTTTGACCACGCGATGGCATGAATCGACAACGGATCGTACGTGTCAATTTCTTCGTCAGCGGGCACATTCTGCTCTTCAACGAATACTTCAAAACGAATCGCTTTAAGTGTGGCCATATCGTCAGGCCAGGTCGCCGTTTTCACTTTGAATTCTGGTTTCATCGTTGCGGGCAATCCGCGCCTTCCGCTAAAAAAAATTTTCAATCGTAGCGCGGATTCATCGGCAAATACACCGCCGACGACAGCACGTGCATGATGATTCAAACGCGGCTCCGCGAACAGATCAACCACGCTGCCAGCCGCACCGAATTTCAGGTCTGGCGCGCCCCACACCACTCGGCTCAAGCGCGCATGAATGATCGCACCAGCACACATCGCACATGGCTCGACTGTCGTATAAATCGTCGCGCCCGGCACCCGATAATTGTTGATCGCCCGAAAGGTGTCACGCAGCGCAACCACCTCGGCATGCGCGGTCGTGTCGCCGTTGCGAATCACGCAATTCATGCCGCGACCGACGATCTGTCCCGCCACGACCACTACGGCGCCAATCGGCACCTCACCTGCCGCGCCGGCCTCGTCCGCGAGTAGCAGCGCTTCGCGCATGAAGCGCTGGTCGTCTTCTGTTTGTCCCCTCTCCACTCGCGGGAGAGGGTTAGGGTGAGGGGGCGGCTGATGGGAGGAGAGACCTTTCACAGCCCCAATCGCTCCATCCACTTGCCCAACGCCTGCTCATCCGGGTTGCCCACCGCGTAAATCGCCTTCATCGAGGCATGCGCTTCGGTTCGATGCTGATTGAGTTTGAACTTGCTCTGCATTCGCGTTACGCGCAGCTGAAACGCCGAGATCGCGCACATCATCATCGTTTGATATTTCGCATCCAGCGCGCGCCATTGATTGGCGTAGGCGGGTTCATGAATGCCAATCAGGAATTTCAAAAAGTCATCCTTTGCCGCGTCACCAACCACTTCAGTCAATTCACCGTACGCATGAACCGCAATGTAGTTCCATGTCGGCACGCGCTTCAAGTCGGGATACACACGCGGCGACATATAAGCGTGCGGACCTGAAAACGCGATCATCGTACGCGCATTGGCGGACAGCAGCACCGCATGTGGATTCGCTCGCGCCACGTGAAAATGCAGTGTGGTGTCGTCACCGGAAACAGTCACTGCGACGGGCAGCGGCGTGGCAATCGGGGAGCCATCCGCATCCGTCGAAATCAGCGTGGCGAACGGATGGTCACGCATGACCTCCAGAGTCGATGCGCGATCAGGGGCTTCAAAATGTTTGGGGATGTACATGAGCACTCAAGGCAGTTATGCAGGTTTTGTGGAGCGGCGTCCAACGGCAATCAATACAACCGTCAGCAACGCCACCCCAAACATCGCGGGTTCAATGGATTCCTTAAGGAGCAAAGCAGCGAAAGCCAGGGTGAAGAATAGCTGGATCAGTTGCACCTGGCTCACCCGCGCTATGCCGCCGATCGCGAGACCTTTGTACCAGAAGAAAAAACCAATCCACTGACTCATGAGACCGAGATAAACAAACGAGAACCCTATCGACGCGGGTGCAGCGACAGGCAACGTTGGCGCGCTCCATAGCGCAATCACAAGCGTGCCCGGCAAGCCGAGGATTAACGCCCACGAAATAGCTTGTGGTCCGGTCAAATAACGCGTGGCAATCGCACCACTCGCATAGCCCAATCCGCCCAGCGCAATGCCTAACAGCATTAATGCATCCGCTGCGTGCAGCTCACCATGCGCACGCTGCCATGCGTAACCACACACCAGCAACGTGCCCGCCACCGCGCACCACCAGAATCTGCGCGACAGTGACTCGCGATTTAACCATGCGCCAATCACTGCAGTCGCCAGCGGCAAAATGCCGTTGACCACGGCGGCGTGGCTTGATGACACCGTTTGCAATGCAAGCGTGTTCAGCAATGGCCAGCCAAACACAATGCCAAGCGTAGCGCCCACCAGAGGCAACCACGCCGCGCGTGACGGCATTGGCGCGCGCGTAGCAACGAGGTAGATGATGCCTGCGGCGGCGGCCAGCACCGCGCGACCTGCCCACACAAACCACGGCGACAACAGATCCCCTGCCATCGCGATCTTGGTCATCGGCATGGTGAAACTGAAGATGATGACGCCTATTGCGCCAAGGATCAAGCCGGAGGATTGCGGATTCATGCGAAGTTGGCGTGTTCGATATATCGAACGGAATTATAGTGTCGTTGTCGATGTAGATTCTTGGGGTGGGCAGCCTCTGCCCACCGAGGCATTGCTTTGCCGATTGGGTTGATTTGCAGAGGCTTGGTGGGCACGCGGTGCCCACCCTACAAAGCCGGTTCACGACCAGCGGCACTACCGCTTAATCACCCTCGGCAGCGAATGAATCACCAACAACCATTCGGCTTTTTTGGTACCCGCGTTACGAACAGAATGCTCACTATCCGCCGCGAACAGCGCTGCATCGCCCGCCTCAAGCATGAAAACGCGTTTACCCACCGAGACTTCAATCTTGCCCACTTGCACGACGATATGCTCCTGCGTGCCCAGTGCATGCGCCGCGAATTTGCCAGTCGATTTGCGGGGAGGCAAGCTGTTGTGAACAATCTCTACCGTCGCATCGGGGCTGACCGGAGATAACGTGCGTCGAATCAAGCCCGTTTTTGGATCGGTGTAAATGGGCTGCTCCACCGCCAGTTGAATATGCACAGGCGGGCCATTTTCGCCGCGCAGCAACGTCGACAGCGAGACCGTCATACCTTCAGCCAACTTCGCCAGCATCACCGCCGTAGGGCTGGTGAGTCCAGCCTCAATGCGACTCACCACAGACATGGAAACGCCTGCGCGCTTAGCCAGATCGGAAAGCGTAATTTGCTGAATCTCGCGCGTCGCGCGAATCGTCGAGCCAATCGACTGCGCTACCTTAAGCGCATTACTCGCGTTATTGGCAAGGCCGGTCGCTGTGCGCACGACAGCGAGCGCGGTTCCCAGCGCAGCAGCACCTGCGGTCTTCGGAACAATTTTTGTCGCCATGCCAGAGCCTCTTAGTTAACGACGATGCATTGATTGTAGGAGCGGCTTGCGGTGACCTGGCCACGGATTGCTAAGCCGGCACGCGATACAGCGGACCCTGCGACAGATTACGTCGACGTCATCGTGTAATCTTCTTTGCCATCCTTCATCGACCAGCCGCGCGCGGTGAGCTCGCCGCGCAACCGGTCCGCCTCAGCCCAATCCTTCGCGTTACGCGCGGTCCAACGCGCCTCAGCCAACGCGCGGACATCGCCAGGCACGTCTTCAATTTTTGGCACCCATGACGTCAATCCAAGACCGAATGCCTCGTCAAACTTGAGTATCGTCGCTTTTTTTACGCCCGGTGCGAGGCCAGATTTCAGCACTTCGAACGCCAACGCCAAAGCTTGCGGAAAATTTAAATCGTCGTTGAGTTTTTCCATTAAACGTTCAAAGAATCCGGCGTCCACTGTCGTCGCTTCACCCAACGAATAGACGTTATTGCGAAGCCGGTCCAGCCCCGTTTGTGCGGCGTCCAGCGTCTCCCAACTGAAGGAGAGCTGCGTGCGATAGTGTCCAGTCAGGCAAAGATAACGATAGGCGATAGGGTCGTAACCCTTATCGATCAACAACTGCACGCGCAAAAACTCGCCCGACGATTTGCTCATCTTTGCGTCGTTGGTGATTAAAAAATAGCCGTGCATCCAGAAGTTCGCGAGCCGAGTGCCGTACGCCGCTTCGGTCTGCGAAATTTCGTTGGGATGATGTACGGTAATGTGATCTTCGCCACCGCAATGAATGTCGAAATATTCACCGAGATATTTGTGCGCCATCGCTGAGCATTCGATATGCCAGCCCGGAAAACCGCGTCCCCACGGCGAATCCCATTCCATCTGACGATGGTCTTCGGGTGCGGAAAACTTCCACAGGGCGTAGTCGGTTGAGTGTTTCTTCTCGCCCAAATCAACGCGCGAACCCGCCTGCAATCCGGCGATGTCCAACCGTCCCAGATGCCCGTAACTCGCCTGCTTCGACGTGTCGAAATAGATGCCGTCGCTGGTGCGATAGGTGTAGCCCTTCTTCTCAATTTCTTCGATAAAACTAATCTGCTCGGGGATGTTGTCGGTGGCCTTGCACCACACGTCCGGCTCTTGGATATTGAGCGCTTTCAAGTCCGCACGAAACGCGTCGGTGTAAAGCGCAGCTATCGTCCACGCGGTCTGGCCGGTGCGTTTGGAGCCTGCCTCCATCTTGTCTTCGCCGTCGTCACCATCGGACACCAAGTGCCCGACGTCGGTGATGTTCATGACATGATTGACGCGATAGCCATTGAGTTTGAGCACCCGCACCAAGCCGTCTTCAAAAAGATACGTGCGCAGGTTGCCGATGTGTGCATAGTTGTAGACCGTCGGCCCACAGGTATACAGCCCGACCTCGCCTGGTTTCAGTGGCGTGAATTCGCGTTGCGAGCGCGTCCAGGTGTCATAAAGTTGCAAGGACATATTTTGGTGCAATGTAGCGACTGTGTGGAACAAAAAAGGCTGCACCGGGCAGCCTTTATTACAGCGCGGATCGATGAAACTAATGCGCTGTGTGCGGCCTGCCAGTGGATAACGATGCCGACAACGATCCACCGCGCGCCCACAAGAAACAACTGCAACAAAGACAACCGCGCTTCACTGCAATCATACGACTTGCGTTAAGCACAGCGAGAGTGCTCCGTTACTGCGGCACGCAGAAAGCCACACGTGCCTGTGTCCAGCCAGCATCAACCATTCGTGCGATTTCGGCTGCATCGTTCAGCGTTCGCAAGTTATACCCCAAGCCATCCTGGCGAACAAACTCGTGCACTGGGTTACTTCCGCCGGGACACAGCCCCGCATTGGGAAGGGCCGCCTGAAATGCCATACCGTCCACCATCCAACCCGAATTGGCCGCGTACGCCTTGCACTCCTCAACGCTCGCGCTGAAGCCGAACCCGCCCCCCGAGACCAACCTTGACCGGCATACGGGCTGGGCAATTGCCAGGGCGTTGAACTGTGCCGTGAAGCTAAATGTCTCAATGCTGAGTCCCGTTCGGGCCCATGCTCCGCCGCGCAAACCTGAAGCCATCTGAGCAATCTCAACCGGATCAGCGCTTAACGCGTAACGCCCCGTGACTGCTTCACGCATCTCCACGAGGCGAACGCGATCTGCGGAGGCCGTCAGATCGTCAAGCAATCGGTTAGGAACAACCGCCGCCACTGCGTTGCTCGCATCCAGCATACCGGCACCACATGCGCCCGGAGCCGAAGCGCAATCCGATCCCGCCACAAACGTGCGCGATGCGCCTATCAATCGATTAATCACCTGCCCGGCGGAAAGCGTCGGATCGCGCGCCAGCATCAGTGCAATAACGCCCGCTACATGAGGTGCGGCCATGCTGGTGCCGCTGTAGGTTGCATAACTTGGAACGCCCGGTTGAGTGATTCCCCCGTTCAATGTCGAGATCACGCCGGGCAAGTCGCCAAAGTCACCGCCCGGTGCCGTAATGCCAACACCTAGTCCAAAATTGCTGTAGCTGGACAAATCGCCCAGCAAATTACCCGCAGCGACTGCAATAACCCCATTGCAGTTGGCAGGCGTAAAGTCCGCGACGCGCGTAGCATCGTTGCCCGCAGCGACCACAATCACCGCACCACGATTGATGGCAGCATCGACAGCCGCCTGCATGTTGGTACCGCAGGGCCCGTAACCGCCCAGACTCAGATTGATCACTTTCGCCGGATTCGGGTTATTCGGCACGTCGGCTACCGGAACGCCCGCTGCCCAGCGAATTGCGTCGGCGACGTCATCATCTGTGCCGCCACAGCGGCCCAGCGCGCGGACCGGAACAATGCGGGCATTGGGTGCTACACCCGAGATACCTTCGCCGTTATTGGCGCTTGCTGCGATGATGCCCGCGACGTGCGTACCATGCCACGAGCTGATGAAATCAAACGACGACGAACAATCGAGTCCATCGTCGTAATCGCCTGGATCCGTTGCGTCTGGATCGCGACTGTCACCATCGCTCGCAATAAATTCGTTGCGAATCATGTCGTAGCCAGACATGCGTTTTGCATCAAGCTCAGGGTGAGAACGAATTCCTGTATCGATCACGGCGACCGCCACCGAGCCGGCCGGTGTGATGTCCCACGCCTCAGCCGCGCGAATGCCGCCCACGCCTTTCCCTAGTGCCCACTGCTGGGCGAACATTGTGTCGTTCGGGATCCATTGGTGGCGAAGCACGCGAACGCGCTCGGCTGTGCGAATGAAAGGCTCGCTCGCAGCAGCGACGGCCACAGCAGCCAGAGACGCAGCAGTCGTGCCTGGCGGAAGCGTCACCAGCGCACGGTTTCCGGTGGCTACCCGCTTCAGGGCGAGCGCCTGCCCGGTGCGTTTTGCAAGCGCGCTGACCGTGACCGCTGCGCTACTACCTGGCTTCAGCGTGAGCGCAAGCATGCGCGAATGAAATTCAGTCTCAGGGGCCAAGCGCGCCAGCGGGGCGTCAACCGCACCGGAATGAGCCCACAACACACTAGATTGCTCACGCAGCGCCGTTGCAAGCGCGATCGCTTTCGCATCATCGGTTGTAATCAGAGCAAACCGACCATTACCCAACGAGACCGGTGCCGACTGACCCGCAGCTTGCGCAAGGCGCGCGGCTGTTACCTGCTCGCGGCCTTTGAGTTGCCCGCTGAGCTTAAATTCGACTGTGGTGGCCTCGGCGGTGACGCTTACCGCAGCGAGCGCTCCTGTCATCATCAGGTGAATAAAGCGAACGCTACGCCCCTTGAGGCACTGCGTTGCATCAACATTATCTTTTGTCATCGGTCTCTCCAGATCATCCGTGCCTCATCACGCGCGACAAAGCGATCGCCATCACGTTCTACAATTCACTTGAAGAGTGTATGCCAAGAGCATGACTAAACAAAGCAAATTGATGCGCCGCGCTCTCGAATCGCTTCGGGGTAATCCGCGCCCGTCAAGATGTGATGAGGGTTGAAAGTCGCCCGGCATCTGAGTGGAAGCCCATGCCTGCAAACTAGATCGTTACGCCAGATCGGTGCAGCCTATCGAGGATAAGTCGTGGCAGGTGAGTTTCGTTTGCTGTATGCAGCTTTTTATTGAAATCCCCGTTTAACTTGGGCTAAACGCCGTTTTAAGCATTATTCGACTTATTGACTTTCACGAGTGCAAGCCCATAAGAAATTGGGCTTTCCGACATAAGTAGCCACGCCGAAACGCGTCACTGAGCTCGCGAGCGTTGGGGAAAGCGTCGCGTTAAAAAACTGCGGGCCTGCCGCGAATCTCACTTCGTACTACGTCTAACCCAATCCTGAATCCGCTGCACACCCTTCACGATGTTCTCGTTTTGCGTGGCGTAGCTGAAGCGAATGTGCTGGCCGTCACCCGGCACGCGATGACCGAAATGAATGTCGGCGAGCACGGCAACGCCGGCTTCGTACAGCAAACGTTTACGCAGTTCTTCGCTATCCGCCAGCCCCGTCATTGCGCACAATGCCGTCACATTCGGCCACGCGTAAAACGCACCGCCGCTGGCCTGACACTTGATGCCGGGAACTTCGTTGAGCAAACCAACAATCAGGTTGCGTCGCTCCAGAAACGACTTGCGCATCGCCTCTGCCTCATGCTGAGGCCCGCTAACGGCGGCGACTGCGGCCCATTGCGAAATGTGGCTCGCACAGCTGTCGGTGTTGGTGACCCATTTGGTGAACGCCGGTGCG
>JANXNO010000218.1 GCA_025354075.1 Burkholderiales bacterium
CCCAGCCGGGGCAGATGGCGTTGCAGGTGATCAGCGTCTTCGCGTTCTCAAGCGCAGTGACTTTGGTCAGCCCGATGATGCCGTGCTTTGCCGCGACGTACGCGCTCTTGTTCGCGGAGCCGACGAGTCCGTGCGCGGAGGCGACGTTGATGATGCGGCCCCAGCCGCGCGTTTGCATGTCCGCGAGCGCGATCTTGCCGGTGTGAAAGGCGCTCGACAAATTGATGGCGATCACGGCGTCCCACTTGTCGTCCGGGAAGTCCTGAATCGGCGATACATGCTGAATGCCCGCGTTGTTCACCAGCACGTCGATGCGTCCGCAAATGGCGATGGTTTGCTTGACCAGCATTTGCGCGTCGGCGGCCTTCGACAGATCAGCTGGGACGTAATGCACACGCGTCTTCGATGATTCGGCGATCTCCTCGCGCAGACGATCAATTTCGGCAGGATCGCCAAAGCCGTTCATCACGACTTCCGCGCCGGCCAACGCAAAGCGGCGCGCCATCGCAAGGCCAATGCCGCTGGTGGAGCCGGTGACGAGGACTACTCGGTTATCCAGAGATTTCATGCTGATTTCTTTTCGTAATGTTGCGCAGGATCATAGCGCGTAGGTTGCACATCAAAATGCGCACCGTGGTGTCAGGCCGCGTGATGAGAATCGACGCGCCGTGGTGCGCGCTGTGGCGCACACCCTACCTCTCTGCGAGAGGTGCCTTAGAGCCCAGCGCGCGTTTGAACTCGGCAAGCGTCGCCACCCGCGCCTCTGCATGATCAACCACCGGCAACGGATAGTCACGCCCTGGGACAAAATCCCGCGCTCGCTGCTCAACCGGCGGCGTCAGCCACGGCGCGTGAATGTCCTTGTTCGACAGCTTCGCGACCTCCGGCACATACTTCCTGATGAACGCGCCGTTCTCATCGAAATTCTGGCTCTGCGTGATTGGGTTGAAGATGCGGAAATACGGTTGCGCATCGCAGCCGGTAGACGCCGCACATTGCCAGCCGCCGTTGTTGGCCGAGAGGTCGAAATCGTTGAGTTTTTCGGCGAAATATTTTTCGCCCCAACGCCAGTCGACCAGCAAATCCTTGGTCAAAAAACTCGCCGCGACCATGCGCAGGCGGTTGTGCATGTAGCCAGTTTGATTCAGCTGACGCATCGCAGAGTCGACCAGCGGATAGCCGGTGCGGCCTTCGCACCACGCGGCAAATCGCTCGGGGTCGTTGCTCCAGCGAATCGCGTCGTATTCGGGCTTGAACGCGCCGTCCACCACGCGCGGATTGTGGTGCAGGATGTGAACGTAAAAATCGCGCCAGATGAGTTCTGACAGCCACACTTCTGCGCCGCGTGAGCCCTCCTGCCAGCGTTGCCATGCGGCGGCGGCCAGACCTCGAATGGAGACCGTGCCGAAGCGCAGATGGGTGGACAAATACGACGGGCCTTTGACGGCGGGGAAGTTGCGGGTGTCGCTGTAGCGGTCGATGCGTTCTAGAAATTCGGTGAAGAGTTTTTCGCCGCCTGTCACACCGGTTGGGAATTTCAGCTCGCGCAGGTTGGTGGGTTTGAAGCCCATCGTTTCCAAAGATGGGAGCGCTCCACCAACTGCCCCCTCACCCCAACCCTCTCCCGCGAGGGGAGAGGGGGCTGAAAACTTGGCTCTTTGCGCCTCAATCGGATAAGGCTTCACATAGAAAGCCTCCAACCGCTTCAACCACGCATTTTTATACGGCGTGAACACCGAGAAAAACTTGCCTGCGCCGGTCAGCACTTCGTTTTTCTCGAAGATGACATGATCCTTGCGCGTCTCGAAGGTGATGCCCTTGGTTTTCAACATCGCCGCCACGTGCGCGTCGCGGGCGATGGCCTGTGGTTCGTAATCGTGATTAGTGAACACGGCGTCCACATCCAGTGCCAGCGCAAGCTTCGGGATCGCGTCCCGTGCTTTGTCGTAAATCACATGCAACGCGCCACCCATCTCCTCAAGTGCTGCGCGCAGTTCAACCACGCTTTCCCAGATGAATTCGACGCGACGGTCCGCCTTGTCTTCCAGCGCGTCGAGGATTTCGCGGTCGAACACGAACACGCAATGCACACGTTCGGCGTTGGTCAGCGCGGCATGCAGCGCGGCATTGTCAAACGCCCGCAAATCGCGGCGAAACCAGAACAGGGCGATGGGGTACTTCATGGCTTCCATTTTGCCAGCGCTCCCATGCACCGCGCTCCGCCCACGTAGAATTGTTGCCATGGATTCAAGTTGTCTCGCAGGTCACTTCCTGATCGCCATGCCAGCCATGCAGGACCCCAATTTCAAGGGGACGGTGACCTATTTGTGCGAGCACAACGAAGACGGCGCGCTGGGTGTGGTGGTCAATCGACCCACGGCGCTCACCATGGACACGCTGTTTGAGCAAATCGAAATCGTGGTCGCTGACCTCGCGCTGTCGCAGCGCAAGGTGCATTTTGGCGGCCCGGTGAGTGTGGAACACGGCTTCGTTTTGCACCGCTCGCACGGCTCGTGGAACTCGTCGATTTCAGTGAGTGATGAGCTGTCGCTGACCACCTCAAAAGACATTCTGGAGGCGGTCGCCAACGGCAACGGTCCACGCGAATGGTTGCTGACGCTTGGCTATGCCGGGTGGGGCGCGGGTCAGCTTGAAGAAGAGATCGCGGCGAACGCGTGGCTGACGGTGCCCGCCGATGCTGACTTGTTGTTCGCCACGCCCGCCGAGGGATTGGTTGATGCCGCAATCAAGCGCCTGGGTATCTCAAAATTTGCGCTGTCGAACCTCGCGGGCCACGCGTGAAGAGCAACACCTTTCTCGCGTTTGACTTTGGCGAACGCAGAATTGGTGTGGCTATCGGCAACGATTTGACCGAGACGGCGAACCCGCTGATGGCGATTGATGCCACCAATGATGATGCGCGTTTTGCAGCGATTGCGCCACTGGTCAAAGACTGGACGCCTGTTGCGTTTGTGGTCGGCCGGCCTGCACATCCCGACGGCAACGCACATGCAATGACGGCGCGTTGTGAAAAATTTGCGCGTCAGCTCACGGGTCGTTTTGCGTTGCCCGCGCATCTGGTGGATGAGCGCTATACGAGCGTTGACGCGGCGCGGGCGCTGTCGAGCAGCAAACTCACCGGACAGAAGAAAAAACAGGCGATTGACGCCGAAGCAGCGGCGCAGATTCTGCGCCGTTTTTTTGTGGAGGGCCCGATGATCATCACCAGCCCGGAAAGCACGGTGGCTCAATGAGCACCATGGACAATACCTTACCCGACGCCGAAGCGTTGTTCGCCGAATTGAAGGCGCAGATGGCGTCGAGCATCGCGTTTGATGCGAAGCTGGTCGGCGTATTTTCCGGAGGCGCGTGGCTCGCTGACCGGCTCAAAGCAGAGCTGGATGGCGAGCACGAAGTGGGCTACATCGACGTGTCGTTTTATCGCGATGATCTGTCCACCAGCGGGCTCAAAAGTAACGTGCGCAGCACGCAAATTCCGTTCTCAGTCGAAGGCGCGCACATCGTGATTGTTGACGACGTACTGTTCACAGGCCGCTCGATTCGCGCAGCGGTGAACACGCTGTTTGACTATGGCCGTCCGGCGTCGGTGCAACTGGCCGTGTTGGTGGATCGCGGGGGGCGTGAGTTGCCGATTGCTGCGGATTACGTCGGCATGCCGCTGATCGTAGCCACGGATTTGATGCTGGCGCTGAGCAAAAATGATGGCGGGAAATTTGCCTTGACCACTGAACCTTGGAAGGCGCGTTGATGCTGTCGAAGAAAAATTTGCAGCTCAACGATAACGGCGATTTGCATCATCTGCTCGCTATTGAAGGCCTGCCAAAACGCATCATCGAGCGCATTCTCGACACCGCTGAAAGCTTCGTCGGCATCAACGAGCGCGAAGTCAAAGTGGTGCCGCTGCTGCGTGGCAAATCCATCTTCAATATCTTCTTCGAAAACTCAACGCGAACGCGCACCACGTTCGAGATTGCGGCGAAGCGTCTGTCGGCCGACGTGGTGAGTCTCGACGTCCAGCGCTCCAGCACCAACAAGGGCGAGACGATTCTCGATACCATCGCGAACTTGACGGCCATGCATGCCGATATGTTCGTGGTGCGCCACAGCGAGAGCGGCGCGCCATACCTGATTGCTCAACACGCCGCGCCGCATGTGCATGTGGTGAACGCGGGTGATGGTCGTCACGAGCATCCGACGCAGGGCTTGCTTGATGTGTTCACGATTCGCCGCTACAAAAAAGATTTCACACGCCTCACCGTCGCCATCGTCGGCGACGTATTGCACTCCCGCGTCGCGCGCTCGCAGATCCACGCGTTGACAACGCTTGGCGTGCCGGAAGTTCGCGTGATCGGCCCGCGCACGCTGCTGCCTGCGGACATTGAGCGCTTGGGCGTACGCGTGTTCACCTCGCTGGAAGAGGGGCTCAAAGGCGTGGATGTAGTGACGATGTTGCGGCTGCAGAACGAACGTATGACGGGCGCGTTGCTGCCATCCGCCAGTGAATATTTTTCGCGTTACGGCCTGACGCCGCAAAAGCTCGCGCTGGCCAAACCGGATGCCATCGTGCTGCATCCCGGTCCGATGAATCGTGGCGTGGAGATTGATTCTGCGGTGGCCGATGGCAGTCAGTCGGTCATCCTGCCGCAGGTGACGTACGGCATCGCCATCCGCATGGCGGTGATGGCGATTCTTGCTGGAGCAACACGTTGAAGATCGCCATTCGCAAAGGCCGCGTGATTGACCCAGCGTCTAAATTCGATGCCGTCGCCGACGTTTTCGTCGCAGCCGGAAAGATCGTCGCAATCGGCGAGCCGCCCTCCGATTGGGCGAGCAAGAAAGAGATCAATGCCGACGGCTGCATCGTCGCGCCCGGTCTTGTTGATCTGGCGGTGCATGTGAAGCGCGGCACGCTCACCACTGAAATCGCGGCAGCTTCAGCTGGCGGCGTGACCAGCATGGTCTGCTCGCCGGACACCGATCCGGTACTTGATGAACCGGGCCTGGTGGACATGTTGCGACTCCGCGCGCAATCGTTTCATTCCACTCATTTGTATCCTCTGGGCGCGCTGACCAAAGCGCTGGCTGGCGTGCAGCTCGCCGAGCTGTCCAAGCTCGCGCTGGCGGGCTGCATCGGTTTTGCACAGGCGGATCGTCCGATTGTAGACACACAGGTGTTGCTGCGCGCAATGCAATACGCAGCGACGTTTGACTTCTCGGTGTGGCTGCAACCCGAGGATGTGCACCTAGCCAACAACGGCGTCGCGCATGAAGGCGAGGTGGCGTCGCGCCTGGGTCTGGCCGGTATTCCGTCCAGTGCCGAAATCATCGCGCTGTCCACTCACCTCGAACTCGCTCGCGTGACTGGCGTGCGGCTGCATGTATGCCGCGTGTCGACCGCAGAAGGGGTGGGGCTGATTCGCGCCGCCAAATTGGGTGGCGTCAAGGTAACGGCGGATGTTGCCATCAATCATCTGCACCTGATCGATCTCGACATCGGGCACTTTGATTCCAACTATCGTCTGTCGCCGCCACTGCGCACCTCGCGTGACCGCGACGCCCTGCGCGCGGGCGTGATCGACGGCACCATTGACGCTATCGTCTCCGACCACACACCACGTCCCGAAGACGCGAAGCAATTACCGTTTGGCGAGGCCGCGCCGGGCGCAACCGGTCTCGAAACGTTGCTGTCGCTGACGTTGCGGTTTGCCGAATCAGCAAAGCTTTCGTTGACCGAAGCGCTGGGACGAATCACCCATCACGCCGCCAATGCTGCGGGCTTGCGCGCGGGGCATATCGCAGTTGACGCGGTTGCTGATTTGTGTGTGTTTGATCCGGGCGCGTATCGCCTCATTACCAAAGCCGGGCTCAAAAGCGCGGGCAAAAATTCGCCCTTTTTAGGCTATGAACTGCCGGGCGTGGTGCGCGCGACCATTACTGCGGGGCATATCGCGTTTGAGGCGGCGGCCTAGCGACGCGCGCCGATATGCTGGGGCAGCGCGCGGGTTAAATCAGTCCGGCGGCCACGTTGATGGTCAGCGCCAGCAAAGTCGTGTTGAAGAAAAACGCGAGCACGCAGTGCATCAACCCGACACGTCGTGAGCGTCGTGACGAGAACGACACATCGGCGGTCTGCCCTGACGTGCCGATGATGCAGGCGACGTACATAAAGTCAAAATAATCGGGTTCGTCGGTGCCCGGAAAGGTGAATGCAGGTGACTCGTTTGGGCCACTGGAGAGTTGCTCGTGCGCGTAATGCAGCGCGAACATGGTTTGCGTGAACAGCCACGCGGTCATTACGGTCAAACCACATAAGGCTACGTGCGCCGCTTTGGTCGCGCCATGCGCTTCGCGCGCCAGTGCAAGTTGCGCGGCAATCGCCACCAGTACGGAGACGGTAGCGATGCTCGCCACTGCGAGAATGGTGTAACGGCCCTCGTCCTCCAGCTTGGCGCGCCAGTGCATTTTGTCGCGGGTGGCGCGCAGCATCATCACGAACGCCAGTATCAGATACAGCAGGGCACCCACATTCCAGCCTATCAGACCGCGGGTGAGCGTGTGGTCGGCCCATGCATGCGGCAGCAAGACGCCGACCAGCACTCCCACTGCGAACGACAACCATAAGCGCGGCCGCACACGAACGTGACGGACGATGGGCAGCCCGGAGAGGCGGGAAAAGATGCTCATGACAACGCGCTTTGCAGGTTCATTCGCTGGCAGTGGGTTGCGCATACAACCATCTACGCAACCCGCCTCACAGCGTATTAGCGCTGCGCCAGATGGTCCTTCATCTTGGTCATCGCAATCAGCAACGCGGCGCTGCCGAGTGTCTTGATCAGGCCTGAATGCTGTGCGTAAAAACTGCCCAGTTGATCGGCGATACCGGGATTGGTTTCGTTGGCGTGAGTGACCACCGCCTGCACCTGCTCCGGCGTCAGCTTCGCGGCCTGCTCCGGCGTCACCTGCGTGGCGCCGGGCGACATGATGCGCCCAAGCGCGCCACCTGCCAGCGCAGCCGCAGCGGCGGGGCCCAGTGTGGCGAGCAATTGATTGAGCATGCCGGATTGCTGCTGGCCGTTTGAATTGCCAAACAGCTGGCCGACCATTTCACCGATAGGCGGCGTGTCATTGGAACGAAACGCGCCCGCGAGCGCCCCACCGAGCACGTCGGTCGGCGCACTTTGTGCGACTTGGTCAAAGTGCTGGTCGCTGACGTTTCCGCCCGCGACCATTTGTGTCAAGGTATCAAGCAAGCTCATGGTGGTGTGTCCTCAAGAATTGGTGTTGTTGCGCGTGACCAGATGGTAGATCAGCAGCAGAACGATGGCGCCGATCACCGAGCCGATAAAGCCCGCGACCTGGCCGTCAGAATACCAGCCGAGCGATTGCCCGATGAACGAGGCGAGCACGGATCCTGCCACGCCGAGCACGGCGGTCATAATAAAGCCGGTGGGTGATTTCCCGGGTGTGATGGCGCGCGCGAGGAGGCCCGCGACGAAGCCGATGAGAATGGTCCAAATCCAGTGCATCATGTGATTGTCTTTCGGTAGAGGTGAGTGGCGGTGAACGGTTGCGAGCAAACGTGGCACCGTTTAAAAAGCATGCAACGTACCTGACATTACTACGGACCTGCGAGCAGCTCACCAGGAAGCGCGTCCTGTGACAGCTAGAGCACCGCTGCATGCGGCTTGCCACGGCAAACCGGATCACGTTGAATCGCGGGTCGGTCGTGGTTTACGGCGGGGTAAATGTTGCGGTAAGAAAATTTACGGCCATCGGCTTTTGTCTGTATCGCTTATTAAATAAGGGCTGACACTCACATTGTTAGCTTTGTCGACTTATTGCCAAATAGACCCCTATGCCCAATTAACATAGGCTTCTTGCAGTCAAGTTGTAAGCGAAACTTACTGAATGCAAATGTCGCAACGCTTCGATCCACGTCGAAGCACTTTGCGTTCATAAGTCTCTAGACTGCAGCCTGTTTAGCGCAGCACGACCCGCTCAGTGAATGATCCCCAACTACCCAATCTGCGCCTCGAATTTACCCTGCTGGCAACGCTTGCGGGCTTGTGGGGATCGTCCTATCTGTTGATCAAGTTGGCGCTCATGAGCCTGCCGCCGGTGACGTTGATGGCGATTCGGGTGACGCTGGCGGCGCTGTTTCTGCTCGTCGTCCTGCGCGTGCGGCACGAACGGCTGCCGACCGATGCGTGCACCTGGCGCGATCTGTTCGTGCAGTCATTGCTCAACAGCAGTGTGGCGTGGCTAGTGCTCGCCTGGGGGTCGCAATATGTGCCAAGCGGCACTGCGGGCGTCCTTAACTCAACCTCGCCGCTGTTTGTGTTTTTACTCACCGCGTGGTCGGCAAACGCGTCGTCATCGGCGAACAAATCTGCACTCAAAATCGTCGGCGTTGTGCTCGGCTTCGTCGGCGTGCTGCTGGTGGTCGGTGTCGACGCGCTGCGCGGTCTCGGCCAAGAAAACTGGGCACAGGCGGCGGTGCTGTTTGGCGCGTTTCTCTATGCCTGCGCCGCGCTCAACGGCAAACGTCTGGCGCATCTGTCGCCGCTCGTGACGGCGACGGGCACCATGTTGTGGGCGACGGTGAGCCTGGTGCCGCTGAGTCTTGCGCTTGAGCGTCCGTGGGCAATCACACCTTCAGTGACATCCCTTGCTGCCGCCGTGACGCTCGCCGTTTTGTGCACTGGCATCGCGCTCATCATCTACTTTCGCCTCATGAAAACACTCGGCGCGATGGGTGTGGCCAGCCAGAGTTATCTTCGCGCGGGGGTGAGCGTTCTGCTCGGGCTGGTGGTGCTTGGCGAACAGCCGTCTGCCACCGTGCTGCTGGGTTTGACCGTAACCATCGTCGGCGTGGCGCTGATCAACTGGCCTGCGCGAAAGCGCGTGCCGAGTCTGTCCTGAATTGAGAAAAATCATGTCCATCACCTGCTTCATCCGCTATCAAATCGACCCGTTTCAAAAGGAGGCGTTCCGTGCCTACGCCGAAAACTGGGGCCGCATCATCCCGCGTTGCGGTGGTGATTTGATTGGCTACTTTTTTCCCGATGAAGGCACTAATGATATTGCGTGGGGCCTAATTTCATTCGACTCGCTGGCGGCGTACGAGGCTTACCGTACGCGGCTCAAGACCGATAAGGAAGGCATGCGCAATTTCGCGCTTGCGCAAACTCTAA
>JANXNO010000085.1 GCA_025354075.1 Burkholderiales bacterium
CATCTCGAAGAATCGATGCAGTTGGCCGCGCATGGACGCAGCCTCAACGCCGCGATGGACGACGCCCCGCGCGGTGCCGACGAGGTGATCGGCGCAATTCTCACTAACGCGAGCCTCGCCGCGATGGACATTGCCGACGGCTCGATCGGTACACCCGTTGCAGCGCTTCTGGAGGAGCTGGAAACATCCACCCAGCGCGCCGCATCGTTATACGAGCAGATTCGCGCGTTCACAGGCAAAGCGGTGGAGTCGGCCCGCTAGCAGACGCGTCTGGGTGCCGCCCCTGTCCCCATGCTGCGAAGCTACGAAGGCAGCGTCGGTGCGAGTTGCTCAAACAAATCGCGATGTCGGACGAACGCGGCTCGCGCCTCGTCCACAACGGCCTGTCCGCTTTCACCTTCGCCTTCGACCAGTAAATCGAGTCCGGCACGAAACTCCTGCGCCAGGCGCTTGACAGTGTCCTCCGATCCAAAATCGTAAAAACAAACCCCTTCGTTGGGAGCGAGCTGCAAACTTTTCACGACGACACGTGCGAGCATCTGGCCTCCGCTCAGATCGCCCAGGTAGCGCACGTACGCGTGCGCGGCCAGCAACAGTGGCACCGTCGTTGCCTTCAAATGTTGAACGTAGGCGACCGCAGCCGGGACGAGCGCGATATCGATGGCCCAGTTCTGCCCGTGCAGGCGTGCCAGATCGTCGGCGAGCGGCGCTGCGCGAAACATCGTTTCGCAGTGCAAGCGCCGCAAACCCATGTGCTCGTTGTGCTGCTGGATACGCGCTTCAAGCGCTGCGTAAATGGCGTGCAGGTTACGCAGTAGCGCGCAATAACCAGCACGGTTCAGTTGTCCGCGCAGCAGCAAGCGCATCACGCCAGCGCGCTCGACCTCGGCGTGAAGCGATTTTGTGCTCTCGCGCAGGCGAGTGGTCAACAGGGGTTCGACGGGCATGCTTCGGTACGTTGCGAATTAAGCGTTGATCATAGCGAGCGGTGCGGATTCGCTATGCTTCTCGTCGCATCTCGGGTCGTCGGCTAACGAAAAATATCACTCAATGTCATATTCGCCGCGGCAAAACGTCTATGTATCAAACAGGGAGCTCCTAATGAAAAATCATCGCCTCGCCTTCGCCGCCTTTGCTGCGACCGCATTTCTCGCAACGCCTAGTCTGGCCGCCGACATTCGCTGGTCGTCCGGTGATACGTTTCAGCACACCGAAACTATTGCCCCCGGCAAGGCCACAGAACTTTGCGGTGCAATCGAGTCGCGCCTGCCGGTCGAATGGCGCTACGTAGCCGATGGACCGCTTAGTTTCGACATTCACCGTCACTCCGGTGCCGATGTGGTGTATGCCACGCGCAGCTATCTGACGCGCGAGCAGAACGGCAAATTGAGCCCGACCTTTAATTTTGACTGGTGCTGGATGTGGATCAACGAATCGACTGAGGCCGTGACTGTGCGAGTCGATCTCAAACGGTAATGCGCGGCTCGCCCGATTTTTGCAGTAGATCACCAACAGCTTCCTGCTGGAATGTACATCCCACTTGGGCTGAGCGGCATTAATCGCTGCTTATCGACTACTCGCTTAATTCGGCACCAAGCCCTCTTTAAACGGCGCTTTCACTCTGAAGTTGTACCCTGAACTTCTAAGCAGGATGAGAATCGGCGTGAACGCACATCAGGGCGCAGCGATAACCTTGGCAACGGCCGTAGCTTGCGCACGGCTGAGGTTGGCCAACACGACTCGCGCCACGCCGTCGGATCGCTGTACCACCACCAGTACTTGCGGACTGACTTGAATCAGTGATGCTCGCGGCACGCCGGCGACGGGTTCGCGCTTTTTGTCCGCCGCCTCCTCACCCGCCTTGACGAGCATTTCGTAATAGCCATCGAGCGTGCGCGCCACGGGATTTGACCCAATCGCCTGCCGATCAAAATACCGCACCGAGAGCGACGCCGCCGTCGGTCCGTTGCCACGGCGCCACACGCATTCGCTCTCGCCCGCCTCGTGCTGCCTGGGCGCAGCAGCAGCCATGCCCGCGCCAAGCATTTGTTTCACCTGATCCGCGCTGAGCAATTGCGCACATTTGAGCGAAGCCGCATCCTGCGCAAAGCCAGTCGAGCACCACCCGAATGTAAAAAAAACGGCTGCCATGAGCCGCGCTACCTGAGCCAAAAAAATAGCGATGATGGGCGTGTTGTGAGTCATGAGCAAGGTATCGGCGAGCTTCGTGCGGTCAAAGCGGAAGGTTTAAATCCTTTCAGACATATCCTAACCGAAAGCGCTGTCAATCAAAACGTTCGCTGATTCGTAAAATCAATACGGGCGCGCCGTTGCACTTTCGCCCGGCAACGCAGTAAGGACGGAAACCATGTCGAACGCACTCTTCCCCACCTCTATCGCAGGCAGTTTGCCCAAACCGGCCTGGCTGTCGGAAACCAATGTGTTGTGGCCGCAGTGGCGCGCCGAGGGCGACGAGCTCGCCAGCGCCAAACGCGACGCCACGCTGCTCTGGATCAAGGAGCAGGAAGACGCGGGCGTCGATATCCTGACTGACGGCGAGCAATCTCGGCAGCACTTCGTTCACGGCTTTCTGGCGTTCGTTGAGGGCATCGATTTCGATCACAAAGTAAAGATGGGCATCCGCAACAATCGCTACGACGCGATGGTGCCGGTGGTCACCGGACCGCTCAAACTGAAGGGCCGCGTGCACCAGACCGAAGCGCGGCTGATGCGCGCGCACACCGACCGCAAAGTGAAAATCACGATGCCGGGCCCGATGACGATCATTGACACCCTGTCGGACAATTATTACGGCGACAAACAAAAGCTTGCCATGGCATTTGCCGCACTGCTTAACCAGGAGGCACGCGCCCTGCAGGCCGACGGCGTGGACATCATTCAGTTCGATGAACCTGCGTTTAACGTGTACATGGACGACGTAAAACGGTGGGGTATCGACGCGCTGCATCGCTGCATTGAAGGGCTGGTATGCAAGACCGCGGTTCACATTTGTTACGGCTACGGCATCAAGGCCAACCTCGACTGGAAAGCAACGCTCGGCGGCGAATGGCGGCAATACGAGGAAATTTTCCCGGCGCTCGCTGCCAGCAAAATTGATCAGATTTCGCTTGAATGCATGAACGCGAAGGTACCGATGCATCTGATGGCGCTACTCAAAGGCAAGACCGTCATGGTCGGCGTCATTGACGTGGCCAGCGACGTGGTTGAAACCGCAGAGCAAGTCGCCGCCACCATTGGCAAAGCACTCGAATTTGTGCCACGCGACAAGCTGATTCCGTGCACCAATTGCGGCATGGCCCCAATGGATCGCGACATAGCGCGCGCCAAACTATGCGCGCTGGGAGCCGGGGCCAGGCTGGCGCGGGCGCTCTATGCAGCGTAGGCGGTCGATTTGTGGCGAAGATCAATAGCTTGGCTCTGCTAAAGTCCAATCTGATCGACATCAAACGCGTTGCGCAGACTTTGGCCACCAGGCATCACCACGTTAGAGCGGGTGTCACGTCCCCGCCACTGACCGGTGCGCAGTCGGCTGATTTCCAGGAAAGAAGATAGATGGCAAAACGCACCTCAGACTCAAGCGCCGACGACTTGCGCGGCGTGAGCCAGCTCGTCATTGATGCCACCACCGGCATCACCGACCTGGTCGAGGCAATGCATCGCAATATCGCCCGGGTGCCGGTACTGACACCATCGGTCGAAGGCGGACGAACGACCGGGATCACGGGCCTCGTGTATCGCGCCATACGCGGTGTGACTGGCGTGGTCGGCGGTGGCATCGAAGGCGCACTTGCCCTCGCGGGGCCTGCGCTCGGCAAGCTCACCGACGTGCCGGTGCGCGACGCAATTGTTGCAGCGCTCAATGGCGTGCTCGGCGATCACCTGGTTGCCACCAAAAATCCGCTTGCGCTGCCCATGAAGTTCCGGCAAAACGGCGTCTCACTCACCGACGGCTACGACGCGCTGGCCACACTCCCCACCGACGTGACCGGCAAGGTTGTGCTGCTGATTCACGGACTTTGCATGAACGACTTGCAGTGGCGCACGGTGCGTACCGACGGCAGCAAACATGACCACGGGGCAGCGCTGCAACGCGACCTCGGATTCACGCCGGTTTATCTTCGCTACAACTCGGGACTCCACATCTCCACCAATGGACGCACGTTGTCCGAGATGCTTGAAGCGTTTGTTGCGGCGTGGCCCTCGCCCATTACGCAACTGGTGATCATCGCGCACAGCATGGGCGGACTCGTCACGCGAAGCGCCTACCAATACGCGAACGAGGCGGGGCACGGGTGGACGCGCCGGGTGAAGAAAATAGTCTTTCTTGGCACCCCGCACCAGGGCGCACCGCTAGAGCGAGGCGGCCATTGGATCGATGTCATTCTCGGGGCGACGCCGTACGCGTCCCCGTTTGCAAAGCTCGGAAAAATCCGCAGCAGCGGCATCACTGACTTGCGACACGGCAGCCTCTGCGATGAAGATTGGCAGGACAAGGATCGCTTCGCCCGGGGAGCGATGCAGCGCCGTGCCGTACCGCTCCCGCCAGGCGTCAAGTGTTTGACTATCGCTGCGACGACAGGGTCAGGCGCCGACGATCTCAAGGATATCTTGCTCGGCGATGGACTGGTGCCTCTTGCAAGCGCGCTCGGACAACATGCCGATCCAACGTTCGCGCTTCAGTTCCCCTTGCAAAATCAGGTCACGCTGTACCAAACCAATCACATGCAATTGCTGAGTGTGGCACCGGCGTATGAGGCAATGAAGGCTTTTCTGACCTGAATCGCGACGGTTGCCAGCGCTTTGGTGGGAACGAACGGGCAAAAGCGTATGCTCCAACCATCAAATAGAACTGGAGTGGTGTTATGACGTTGTGCCCCATTGCGCTGGCCGTTGGCTGCAAGAAATGCGCGCTGTTTTCGGTCTGCCCCGTGAAAGGGGTGATCGGAGACTACAAGCCCGAATCGAAAACCCCTGCGAAAAAAACTGCGTCCGAAAAAAAATAGCAATAACCGTGACGGGTCGTCCGTTGCGCGCCACCCAACGGGTCGTGCAAAAGCTGTAAATATTTCATAGCATAGGGCTTGATTAACTGTGGAGCTTGCCATGCGCCGCACGACGTTCTTTTCCACCTTCCGCTGTCTGCTGCTGACTGCGATCACAATCGGCGCCCTTGCAGCGCCTTCAGCACAGGCTGCCAGGACGACCGAGTGCACGAAGCTTAAGCTCTGCTACTGCGTGAATGATGACTTCAAGCCGCTGATTGAAGAAAAGGTCAAGTTCTTCCGCGCTGCAATTGCCGAACAAAAGGCCAAGGGCAAAGCGGTCGGCTACATCAGCGTGCCGTTGTCGACGCTCGGCGGCGGCTATTTTGATGTCAATGCCGAGGTTTCTCTGGTCGCAAAAAAGCGCGTGGAAACGCGATTTGGCGAGGGCAACGCATGGGCATTAAGTCCCAGCTCCAACGAATCTGATCTGACGTTGCCGTCGGGCGTCCGCGGCAGCAATGATGACTATATGTTGATGTGGACAAAAATTCTTGAGGGGCCTTCCGGTATGGGCGACGATTTCGATTTTGTCTACTTCGTGGGCCCTACGGATTTCGGTGCGCTGTTCGGCCTCACGGGGACGGGAGATATGGACACGATTGCGAGTTACTTCGATGATCGTCTCGGCAAAGATGCAGGCTTAAAACGCGAAGTGGATCGCGGCCGCGTCACACGCTCCACATTTCGCAATTACTACGCGTTGAAAGCCTCGGTCACCTTCAGCAATGGCGCGCACGACGAATGGAACATCTTCCGCCAGCTCAATGATCGCCGTCGTGCCGACTCCAAATACGGTGTTGCCAATCAGATTCCGATGCTGTTTGACGGTAAGAGTGTGGCACCCGCAGCGACCGAACAAGCGGTCACCCCAGGCGTTAGCGGCGCCTGCAAAATATAGGCGGATCCCGATCTTTTAGCCAGGCGCTTGAGTGCGCTTTGCGGGCACGCTGACGACCAGGTAAATGCCGAGTAGCGTCACCGACATCCCAGCGAGCACTGACCACGGCAGCGACTCGCTAAAGAGCAGCCACGCAAAGATGGCGGTAAGCCCCGGCACCAGGTACATGGCGCTGGTGAGACGGGTGACTGATCCCGTGCGCAGAAGATAAAACATGATCGAGATGCCAGCGCCCGAGAGGACAAAAACACTCCACAACATCGCAAAGATGACCTCAGGCGTCCAGCGAATTGCAAAGCTTTCGAAAGCAAGCGCGAAGGGCAATGTCGCCAACGTTGCCGCAGAAAATTGAATGACCTGTCCGGTACGCAAATCAAAATGCGGCACAAATCGCTTTTGATAGAGCACGCCCAAGGTGGTGCCAAGCAAAGCAGCGAAACAGAGCAGTGTGGGCACGCCCAGCGTTGCCGAAAGCGCGGTATCGCCCAGCTTTGCTGCCAACACGATCAGCACGCCCGCAAACCCCACGCCAACCCCAATGGCCTGGCGCAGGCTCACACGCTCGCCCGTCCAGCGCGCAAAACATACTGTGAGCACCGGTTGCAAATTCACAATGAGCGCGGCAACCCCTGCCGACAATCCCATACGGATGGCCACCCAGACGCCGCCCAGATACAACGCCTGTATCAACACCCCGGCGAACGCAATGTGCAGCGCATCGCGCCGGTTCGGCCATTTGGCGCGGCTCGCGAGCGCAAGCAGCACCATCAGAATCACCACACCGATATAGCGAAGAACCAGAAACGAGAGTGGTTCTGCATCTGTTGCCGCAAGTTTGGCAACGATGTAACCGGAAGACCAGACGATGATGAAGGCAGGAACGGCTGCGCGTGCAGCAAGTGAAGATTGAAGCATGGCGAGATGCTAGCGGGAACGCGCAACACCGCTGCGATCACCGTCGTGCGAATCGTTAGAAAACGGACAACGGCCCCGCTGGAAAACGGTTCAGCGTCGGGAACGCTAGCGAGAGTTCGGTCGACGTCAAACCAAAACTGCCAGCGAGTGCGGCTGCATACTGTTCTGTTGCCGTGGTCGGAATCCATCGACCCCCACTGGTATCGTCAGGCCCATTCACCCGCAGGGTAGGAAACGTGCCGAAGAGCTGCTTGCCTTTGACCGCGCCACCCAACATCACATGATGGCTGCCCCAGCCGTGATCCGATCCACCGCTTCCATTGGCGGGAAAGTCACGACCGAAATCGCTCATGGTAAACGACGTGACCTGGGCGGCGACACCCAGCTCAACAGTGGCCCGATAAAACGCCGCCATAGCGTCGCTGACGATGCCCAGCAACTCGCCCTGATCCGGCAATTGATCGATGCCATGGGTGTCAAAACCGCCAATAGAGCAGAAGAACACCTGCCGCTTCACACCAAACGAAGCTCGCGCAGCGATCAGCCGCGCCACGGTTCGTAACTGGTCACCGAGCCCTGATCCGGGAAACGTTGTCACCAATGGAGAGGCGCGACTCAGCGCCTCCTGAAACACGGCCTGTGTGGTGATACCGCGCTTGATGGTGTCGTTCCATGCCGCCTCAAACAAATGGCCACGTGCCGTGTTGATCATCTCACCGAAACCCAGTGAGAGTGCGTCGCGACTGGTTGAGTCGTAGCTGTCAAAGCCAAAGTTGCCGTTGGATGCAACCAGAAAGGGCGACACGGTTGCGCCCTGTTGAAATCCACTACGGCCGTTCACCGCAACAGCGGTCGCCACGTTTTGCACACCGTTTAGGGAGGCCACCCTGTCCGCCACCCGCCCGCCCCAACCGAGCTTGATTGAGCTGTCGGACGTGCCTGCTTGCCACTGACTCTGTTGATCGCTGTGAGAGAAAAGATTGGGCGGTATTTGCGCAGCGTTTGCCTGCCATTGCGCACGCGTCAGCGGCTGCATAAGTGGGCCAACGTTAGCGACGGCTGCACATTGCCCCGTCTCAAACAGGCTCGCCAGGGCACCCATCTGCGGATGCAATGCAAAGGGTCGACCCTGCGTGTTGGTTGGGTTGATCGCGTGCAAATCGCCGCGCGGCAACGCGAGTCGACCGCGACCGCTTTGATAATCTGAATAGCCCGCCACATCAAGCGGAATCAGCAGATTGTTGCCGTCGTTACCACCGAACATGAAGATCGCCACCAGCGCCCGATAGTCGCTGGCGGTAGCGTTCTGTGCGAATGCTGCGCGAGTCAGCCCGCCCATGAGGCCGCCCCCCAGCATTACAGGGGCCAAGGCAGTTATTTTTAGCGCGCTGCGGCGGGACAAATCAAATGACTTTTGCATGACTGTCGCCTATCGTTGGATGACAAATTCGGGGGCAATGACCGCCAGATTCAGCGCTGCCTGCAAGCGATTGTCACGTTCGCTGACCGGGTAGGCATTGATCGCCTTTTCGAGAATGGCTTGGGTGTTGGCAGATATGCCGCCGGCGAACAGCACCCAGTTCATGCGCTCGATCAATTTTGTGGTGGTGCCCGCATCGGAAAGCCATGTTGTCATGTCGAAGTCGACGCGATTGGCCTCCTCAGAACCGAGGCCACCGTCGCGGATCAAGCGCGAGAAAAAATTGGTGCTACCCACGACCTGGGTGTCCGTTGCATTCTGAAACTCAGGCGCGACAAGGCCCGCCTGCGCGATGGCACCCGCGCGGGTATAGAACGGCGAGAAAAAATTGAATACGGACGCCGCCAGCAACGGGGTCTGTCCAATGGCGTCATCCGGCGAATCAAGCCACCAGATAGAGTTGCGACCGCCGTTTGATTTAGCCCCCATCGCGTTAGCAAAGTGAACGAAGCGAATCATCGGCTCCCTCAGTTTTCCGTAAGAACTACTGGCGACGGCCGCAGTCGCGGGACTACGCGCCTCATCATCCAGCAATATCGCACGCACCACCGCTTTAAGGTCGCCACGCACGCCAGAACCGTTGTTGTTCCACACAGCGACCACGCGTGTCATGTACGCCGGGGAAGGATTGCTGGTCACCAAAAACTGGATCAGCCGCTTGCTCATGAACGGTCCCACATTCGGGTGATTAGCGATGTTGTCAAGTGCATCGTCGAGGTCGCGCTCGGGCGTCTGCCCAGCGGGTAGTGCGACTCCGCCAAGCAGCATTTTGGTGCCGGTCGAATGATGACTGGGCCAGGCCTGCATCTCAACGGTCCAATTCTTTTTGGGCGGATTGAAGCCGTCAGAAAATGTTGTGTCGTTGCCGCCGAAGCTCCATCCGGTAAACACCTTCGCAAAGCCCTGAACCACGTTTTGATCGTAGGTGGCAATCGTCTTGCCTGCGGCATCGCGCTTCGGCGTGCCATCAACATTTAACTCAACCAGCCCAATCGAAAATAGCTGCAACACCTCGCGTGCGTAGTTTTCGCTCGGCATACGCCCGCTGACCAGGTCTTCCTTGTCGTTGCCGAGCATGTTCAGGTAGTAGCCCATGGCGGGCTGCAACGTCACGTCACGCAGCAGCGTGCGATAGTTGCCAAACGCGTTCTCATAAAGCGTATCCATCCATCCGGCCAGCGCGTCGGTATCCTGATCCGGCGCAATGTTGGACACCACCATGATTTCCGAGAGCGCAAGGGCTACGCGTGCGCGCAGACGAGCATCGGAAAACATCATGTTCTGCCAGATCGCTTCAAATATATGCTGCTCTTCGACTTTGAGGCTCTGGCTGCGCAAAGCGGCGAGATAGCCCGCGTGCGGATCCCAGGGACGAGCGAACTCAGACTCAATCCACGCCGCAGGCGTGCGATTGGCAACGTCGTCAATATCGGCCAAAGAGCGCGGCCCGAAGCTGGCCTGCAGCAACAGTCGCGCGGCGTTGATTCGCTTCGGATCGGTCGCGACAGGCACGCTACCAATACGCAGAATTACCTCGTTCGACCACTGCGGCAGCGCGCCACCCACGTTGGCGGTGAATTTATGGTTACCAACCGGCAAATCAGGAATCTGCCAACTGCCCGACGCGAGATCGCTGCTGCCCCAGCGTTTGCCATTGAGGTACAGCCTCACCATAGCGTCACCATGGCCAACACTGGTGAACGAGACCGTAGCAGTCGCCCGATTGTTGGTGATGGCTCCAGCGCTTGCGCTCAGCACCAATTCTGCAGCTGCTGCGCTCCACGACGCGAAAAGCCAGATGAGAATGATCAGCGTCGCCGCAATGATCGTCAAACGATCTGACCACTGTTTCTTGAACTGTGTTGCGTACAACTTCACACGGCCACCGCTTTGCTGCATGGATAACTCCTGGTGCGCAAGTCCCCCGGTGCTGTGTCTACCCTGATGACGCGGTGGTTTGCGGCTCGCGGACGACAGTTGGAAGTCTATGACGTCGTCATCAAAAATGCAAGCAGACGGACATGTCGGTCAATGTGCGAAGGCAATCGCCTCATGACTATCTGGATCAAAAAGCACCGCTGCGGTCACGTCAATCGCAAGCTCTACCTCGTCCTGCCCGAGTGCTGCATCGGGATGCAGCCGACACACGCATCGCACGCCGCCGAGGGTGGTGAACACCAGCGTGTCAGCGCCGTGCATTACGATACCGATCATACGCATATCCATATCGCCATTAATAAAATCCACCCCCAGCGCTATACCGCGCATGAGCCGTATTTCGATAAGAAGACTCTTGGGCAATTATGCCAGGCGCTGGAACAGGAATATGGCCTGGCGACCGATAACCATATTGCCCACATGACGCCCGGCGAAGCCAAGGCGCAGGATATGGAAAAATCGGCAGGCATCGAAAGCCTGATCGGTTGGATCAAGCGCGGCTGTTTGTCGGAACTGCTGGCAGCTTCATCTTGGGATGAACTGCATAAGACGTTGGCAAAAAATAGTCTGACCTTATCC
>JANXNO010000257.1 GCA_025354075.1 Burkholderiales bacterium
GTTGGCACCGATGAAGGCGAGAGCACAGGCGGCGATGCCTCCCCAACGCAGCCACTTGAGCTTGCGTTCCGCTGCGAGGTTACGCCCCGCAATGAAGTGCTCCTGGAAGATTACTTTTTGCAGCAAATCCTGAAGGAAAAAACTTTTTCCGGTACCAGCGGAGGCCTCGGCTGTAAGCACCTTGCTTGGCACGCGGAAGGTTCGCTGCATTGCGCCCAGCACCCGATCAAACGGCGTGCCCTCCTGCGTGCCGGAAGTGAAATAAACGCCGCGAACCATGGGCTGCTCAGCAAATTTTGATTCGCTGAAGACAGCCCCTAAGAGCCGTGACAGTACATCGCGAATACCCGCCATCTGCTGCGGCAGCGTGTACGTCAAGGCTCGGCGTGACAAGTCGGGCTCATCGAGCAAACGCTGTTGCATTCCGTCATTGAGACGCTTGTAGAGCAGATCAAACTCGCGACCGAACGCTTCGCGGATTGGGATGGGTTCAGTCGATGCGGGATCGTACGGGAGGGTAAAGCCCCACACTTGGGTACGGTCTTCTCGGGTGTAGTTTAAAAAGTACTCGGTAAATCCGGCCAGCAGATCGGCCTTCGTTACCAGCACGTAAACTGGAAATTGAACGCCGAGGCCTTCACGCAATTCGTTCAGGCGCGCTTTCAATACAGCGGCATGAACTTCCCGCTCCTGATTGGTCATCTGAAGCAAGTCGGCGACCGAAAGTGTCAACAGCACGCCGTTGAGCGGTTGCCGTGGTCGAAACTTCCTGAGCAGCGCCAAAAAGCCCTGCCACTCCGCTTTGTCGACCGACTCGTTGCTTTCCTGTGTTGTGTAGCGACCCGCAGTGTCAATGAGCACGGCTTCGTTGGTGAACCACCAGTCACAGTTGCGCGTCCCGCCCACACCGCGTATGGCGGCTTTGCCAAACTGTTCTGCGAGCGGAAAGGTCAGACCGGCATTAATCAGCGCTGTTGTCTTGCCTGATCCCGGTGCACCGATGAATGCGTACCAAGGCAACTGATAAACATACTGCTTTGACAGGCCAGATAGAAAGCCGCCTTTTTCAGTGTTTGAAAAGCGCGTTTTCTTCAGTATCTCGGACGCGTCTTTGAATCGCTTGTTGAGTTCTGCGACTTGCTCTGTGCCAGCAGGCTGGCCATCAGCACTTTTCGCAGTGCTTTGCATTTTCGCCAATTGGCCAAGCAATGCGGCGTTGACGTTGCGCTCGCGCCACCAACGGAAAAACAGCTTGATAAACCACAGCAACCAGAAAATGGCGATGAGTGTCCAGCGAACCCATTCAGGTGCGAACGGGCGCAACTCGCCAATCGAAACCAGCGGCCCCACCAACCAGACGATGGCCGACAGAATGAGCAGCAGCAGTATCGTCAGCGTGGTGCGATTGAAAAGTTTTCTAAAAATCAAACGGATGTAATACATCACTGTTTCCCCTGCCCTGAAGCTGCCGGTGCCGCCACGGAGTTGAGCTCCCGATCCCGCTCGGCGGGCGGCACTAACAACGTGACCTCAACCCGACGATTGCGCGAACGACCTTCCGGCGTGGCGTTGCTGTCAATCGGCAACGAATCAGCCTGTCCCTGCGCCCGCGTTCGTCCGCGCACGGTCAAGCGCGCATCAATCATGCTTCGCACAACCTCAGCACGGGCCTGCGACAACTCAAAGTTAGATGGGAAGCGTCGCAAGCCACGAATCGGAACGTTGTCGGTGTGACCGGCGACTTGCACGGCTCCTGGAACGGCGTTCAGCGCGTCGGATACCCGCTGGATAACGGTCAGGAATCGCGGCTTAACATCGATGGAACCGCTATCAAACATGCCATCGCCGCGCAGCACGATGATGCTCTTGTCGGCTTGATCGTCAACCGTCACCAGGCCTTCGTCGATTTCCGGTTTCAGGAACTGCCTGATGCGTGCAACGGGTGCCGGCTGCGGTTTCAATGCCTGCGATTTGGGCGGACGAATTGCATTAATGGCGCTAAACACGCCGCTCGACTTGTCAGCAATCAAGAAGTAGTACAGCAGGAAGATGCCAGTCAGCAAAGCGAGCACCGCACCCACCGTAATCCACAGCGGTAGAAATCCCCACTTCGACTTGCCATCGGCTTCGGCGCCACGCCAGTGCAGCGACAACGCTTTTGAATATTCACCGCGAGCACCATCAAGAATTTCCACCAGGCGGCGGCGCAGTGTGTCGAGCTGCGAGCGCCCATTGTCTACAACGCCAAATCGGCCTTCGAAGCCGAGGGCAATGCAAACTGCCATCAGTTCAATCAGGTCAAAGTGCTTCTTCGGGTCTTGCACCAGACGCGCGAGCACTTGATAGAACTTCTCTCCGCCCCACGTCTCGTTGTGAAAGGTCACCAGCAATGAATGCCGTGACCACTGTCCGCCGCCGCCCCAAGGGGTCTTGGCAGCAGTCTCGTCGAGTGCGGTGCACAGCGCGTAGCGCGCAGCGATTACAGTTTCTGGAGAAACGTTCGCTTCACGTGCCCGTCGTTCAAATAAATTAACCTGCTCGACCAAATAATTGCGAAGCTGGGCAGGATCGGGGTGATGCGGCATTACCCGGATTTGCGGAATCAGGTTTAACAGCGGGTTGGCCGCAACTGCCAACGGGTTTGTTCCGCTAAGCACTTCAGGCAGGTCGGCGGCGAGCTGCCCCTCGCCCATTGGCGCTGATGCGTCCGCGAAGCTTGGCGGAGGTGGTGCGGCATTGCCGACCGGCACTGCACCGCCGGTGCCCGCAAGTATGGCGAATGGGTCGAGGTTAGCTGGAGTGCTCATGCGCGGATCGCCCAAAATTCAAGTTTGAGTTCAGGCCAATCACCGGCGATATGCATGGCCAGACCGCCTGAGCGTTCCAGGCCGCGCCAAAATTCGCTTGATGTGTCGAGCTCGAAATAGTTGTTGCCCGCGTGATACGGGATCTGCCGCGGCGCAACTGGCAGGGGACGCAATCCGACGCCCGGCAAATGCAGGTTCACCAGGTCACGAATTTTTTCAACGGGTCCAATTTTGACTTGCGTCGGAAACTGCTTGCGCACCTGCTCGCCCGGAAGTTCTGACGACACGGCCAGCACAAACGCAGCACTCTTGATCAGCTCTTTATCGGCGATTACAGCAACACGCACGCCGTACGCACGCTCCAGCAGCTCGATCTGGAAGGCGTTCTGCTCCAGCACCATCGATAAGGAACGACGCAGGTCGTTCATCAGCGGCGTGAAGCAACCCGCCAGATCGTCATGTTTGTACGCCGGGTACTCGCTGGGGCGACGATTGTCCCGTGTGAAGGTCGTGAAGTCACCCGCCAGCATGAGCAGTTCCGCGTAGAGGCGCTCGGGGTGCAATGTCCGCAGCTGGGATAGATGCATGACCAGCGGCTCAAAGCGATTCACCAGCTGAAGAATCAGGAAGTCTGCAATCTCTGACACTCCGCCCTTGCCGGGTGACGAAAGCCTGGCGGCCAATGCTTCGCCGCGATGGTGCAACAGTCCTGCCAGTTCACGCAGAAACCCGGACAACACCGGGCTTTCATGGGTGACAACGGCGGGGGCGATATAGCTCTCAGTCAACGCGACAGACATGTCGTTGCGGCGCTCGGTGACGTGGCAGACGCCGAGGGTCATCCAGCCTTCGGGGACTTCGTTTTCGGGCAACAAGCGAACGCGCGGCTGTGCCGTCTGGATCGGTGCAGGCTCACCACCGACCGAGTTTTGATCGGCCGTTTCGTCGTCAGTAACGCTATATCGGGCGAGCGAGCGCATATCGTCGTCAAACGACACTTCTTCACTTCCAGCACGGTAAACGGGCAGACACAACAAGATGCGCTTGCCCTTGAGTGTTTCAGAAATATCAATCGATTTTGGCGGCTCGTTAGGCTCCGGAAATGCGAACGGCGTTCCATCGGGAAACACGCCAGATGCGCTGGTGATTGCGATCTTGCCGATGGCCAGCGACGACGAGTCAAGCACGATGCTATTGAATCCCCAAAAGTGCCCTTCACTGGTGAGTGCGAATTGATACTGCGCAAACTCACGGTGACGTTCCGCCTGCTGAAAATGCTGTGGTCTGAGGAACATTCCCTCCGACCAAATAACGCGACTGCGATCACCCATCTTGCCCGTCCCCGGTCCGTCTAAAACGATTTAACGACTTCAATATTGTGCGATACCGCCTCACGGTAATTGTCGACTTTTTCTTTCAATGTAGCTACCACCTTGGTGTAGCGCGCGACCGCATCGATGATCTTGGGAACATTGGTGGCTATCGTGTATGCGAGTGCCGGTAAATTACCTTCACCCGCCTGTTTAACACCATCGCCAAGCGCTTTGAGCGCGTCAGCAAGATCAATCTTGGCCTGTTCGACCATTTCCT
>JANXNO010000087.1 GCA_025354075.1 Burkholderiales bacterium
GGTATTTCCTGCACGAGTCGAGGCATTGCGAGCGCGTGCCTACAATGCAGTGCAGGAATGTGATGTCGAACCATGTCAAAAAATAAGGATCTTTGCGGATGGTCTCGCAACTAGCGCCGCGCACGATGCGCCGAAGCCGAAGTCTCGCCGTTGATCTGGTCGACACGCTGCAAGCGCGCATCAAAGACGGCACCTACACGACCGGTACGCGCATGCCCACCGAGGCCGAAATCATGGTGGAACACGGCGTCAGTCGTACCGTCGTGCGCGAAGCGGTGTCGCGTTTGCAGCAGGCGCGGCTGGTCGTCACACAGCACGGCATCGGCAGCTTCGTCAGTGAATCATTGCCCGAGGAGCAGGGCTTTCGCATCGACCCGGTGGACGTTGAGACAGTGGTTGATATTGTCAATGTGCTGGAGCTTCGCGTGAGCCTGGAGACCGAGTCTGCGGGCCTTGCCGCCTCGCGTCGCAATTTGCGGCAACTGGCCGAAATGCAAAACGCCATCGCCGAATTTGAAAAATGCGCAGCGACCGGTACTGACACGCTGGAGGCAGATTTCCGGTTTCATCTCTCGATTGCTGAGGCCACGCAGAATCCACATTTCTTCGAGCTGATGCGTCACCTTGGCACCACCGTGATTCCCCGAGCACGCGTCAATTCGCCGCAGCTTGCCAAGGAAGACAAAAGCGCCTATCTTGATCGCGTTAATCGCGAGCACAAGACGATATATGACGCCATCGAGCGGCAAGACCCGGACTCTGCGCGTGCTTCAATGCGCGTGCATCTGACCAATAGCAGGGAGCGGCTGCGCCGGTTCGCTGAAGCGTCGTAGGCCAGTTAAAGACGCGTCGCTCAATGCGCTTTGGGCGTGCTCGTGGCGCTAGCAATGGAGCCCGCACGTCGCCATCACTGTCAACCCGGTGAGGTTCAGCTATCAGGCGCACCAGATGCGCTTCACTAGCGGATGCGAAGTCGCGCCCCCGTCTGACAAACAAACCGCTCCACGCGTCGTAAGATCGGGGTGGTGAGCACCTGATTCGTCGCGCCGCGTCACTGCAGTATGTACAAGTCAGCGGCCGACGTTACTTTGCTGAACAGACGGCTCATTTGTCACCAGGCAAACGCACCTAACTGAGAGAAAAAATATGACTACAAATGCAGGATTGTGGATTGACCACACTGAGGCCATCATCGTATTCGCGGCGGCTGCCGCCGACGCATCGGATGAGACCAGACGCATCGAATCCGGTATGGAAAAGCACGTCCGCTTTTCCGGTCACGCCGCGAGCGACGGTGCCGCTGAAGACCAGCGCGACAGACAGTTCGCCACCCACCTCGACCACTACTACGACAACGTCATTGCGCAGTTACACCACGCCACGTCCATCCTGATTTTCGGACCGGGGGAGGCGAAAGGTGAGTTCAAAAAACGCCTCGAAACAAAGGGTCTGGGTGACCACGTTGTCGGCGTTGAAACGACGGACAAAATGACCGATAACCAGATCGCAGCCAAGGTTCGGGAGTATTACAAACGGTAGCGTGCGCGCTCGACATTGCAAGCGTTCTGGCTGCTGCGTACTCTGCAGCCGGGGCGGTTCGTGCCTCTGGTGTTTGATCGTTCGGCAGGCCGCTGCGACGTAGGTGCGGTAACTCAACGTGGCCGACTTTGCGGCGCATGCGCGCTCACAGTTTTGCTTAAAGAGCCGAAAAAACTCAGCGTGGCAGCAATTTACGCGCAACGTCTACAAAAACGCAAAACAGATGCGTGCGCCGGTACGATGTGCGCACTGAGTACAAAAGTTGTTTTGTATCAGCGCTGCGTCGTTGTGATGGTTGCAGGCGGTTCGGTCGCGAACGCTTCGCCGCCTCGATGTTGAGATAGCGGTAACATAAATTGGTGCCGACCCGAACCGCCCAACCCTTATCGAGCGTCCGACCCCAAAAGTCTCGCCGCGCTGCCCGTCGGGGCACGGGTGACACCACACTGATTGACGTCGCCAAACTCGCGGGCGTTTCGGCCATAACGGTGTCGCGGGCATTAAAGACGCCGTCCGTTGTCGCCCCGGAAACCCTGGCCCGGATTCAGGAAGCCGTCTCGCGCACAGGCTATGTGCCCAATCTGATCGCGGGTGGCCTCGCATCCAATCGCAGCGGACTCGTGGCGGCATTAGTGCCCACCATCGCCGGCTCCGTATTTCTTGATACTGTGCAGGCGTTGACTGACGCGTTTGACGAGGCAGGCTTCCAGCTCATGCTCGGGCAGAGCGGCTACACCGGCATTCGCGAAGATGCGCTGATTAACGCTATCGTTGGTCGCCGTCCGGACGGCATCGTGCTTACCGGCATTCTGCATTCATCCGAAGGCCGTCGGCGGCTGCTTGCGTCCGGCATTCCCGTGGTTGAGACCTGGGATCTGACGCCGACGCCAATTGACATGCTGGTGGGCTTTTCGCATGAACGCGTCGGTATGGAGGTGGCGGATTTTCTATTCGCGAAGGGCTACCGGCATCCGGCGATTGTCACCGCGGAAGATTACCGGGCAGGGCTCCGGCGTTCCGGCTTCGAGCAGCGCATGCGTGCGCTGGGCGTGGTGGACCTGCCTGCACGGGTGGTGCAGGCACCGACCACGTTGCGCCATGGCCGCGAAGGATTCTCCGATCTGCTCGCGAGCGGTGCCATTGTTGACGTGGTGTTCTGTAGCTCGGACGTGCTGGCGCACGGCGTCATCACCGAGGCGCAGGCGAGGGGGATCCACGTGCCGAAAGATGTGGCGGTGATGGGCTTCGGCGATCTTGCCTTCGCCTCTGTTGTTCATCCAGCGCTGACTACCGTTCACATTGACGGCATGGCCATCGGGCATCAGGCGGCGCGGTTCATTATTGATCGAATTGAAG
>JANXNO010000274.1 GCA_025354075.1 Burkholderiales bacterium
CAAATTTACTTACAAAGGAAGCCCCATGACCACCCGCTACACCGAAGACCACGAATACATCAAGATGGACGGCGACATCGGCACCATCGGCATCACCGCGTTCGCGCAGGACAAACTGGGCGACCTGGTTTACGTCGAGCAGCCGAAAATCGGGCGCAAACTCGCCGCGAAAGAAGACGCTGCGATCATCGAATCGGTCAAAGCCGCCGCCGAAGTCAAAGCCCCGGTCGAAGGCGAAGTGATCGAAGTGAACGAAGCCATCGTCGCCGATCCGTCGCTCGTGAATACCGATCCTGAAGGCGCGGGCTGGTTCTTCAAGATCAAGGTGACGAATGCTGCGCAAGTTGCCGCGCTGCATGATGAAGCCGCGTACAAAGCGATGATCGCCTGAGTCATGGTGCTCATTCGTCCGCTTGAACCGTCTGACCGTGAAGCGTGGGAGCCCTTGTGGAAAGGCTACCTGACGTTCTACAAAACCTCGCTGCCGCCGGAGCAATACGATCTGACGTGGTCGCGCTTCCACGATCCTGCGGAGCCGATGTTTGCGCTCGGCGCGTTCGAGGGTGAAACGATGCTTGGCATCGTGCACTACATCTATCACCGCACCTGCTGGACGCCTGGGCCTACCTGCTATCTGCAGGATTTGTTCACGACCGATGCTGCGCGTGGCAAAGGTGTCGGGCGCGCCTTGATCGAAGCAGTGCATGTTGCAGCGAAGATCGAAGGCGCAAGCCGTGTTTACTGGCAAACCCACGAGACCAACGCCACCGCGATGGTGCTCTACAACAAGGTCGCTGAACGCAGCGGCTTTCTGGTTTATCGAATGCTGATGTGAATAAAGTCCCCGCCCGTAGCGCATGGGAAGGTCACAGTTCGTAGGGTGGGCAACTTGTTGCCCACGCGGACTCCCGTCCAAGTCCATCAGCGCCTGGGCAACAAGTTGCCCACCCTACCTTCTGAACACCCACCAACGTTTGCACCATGTCTGATTTCCTCTACCGTCACATCGGCCCCAATCGCGAAGAGCAGATGGACATGCTCGCCTCTGTTGGCGCAAATTCGCTCGAAGATTTGCTGACGAAAGTGGTACCGCCAAACATCGTTGGCAGCAAACCACTCTCGTTGCCGCGTGCGTTGTCCGAGGTCGAAGTGCTCGCCGAAATTCGCGGCATCGCGAACAAAAATCAGGTGTTCAAAAACTTCATTGGACAGGGATACGTGGGCACGGTAACACCGGGCGTGATTCAGCGCAACATCGTCGAAAACCCCGCTTGGTACACCGCGTACACGCCTTACCAGCCCGAGATTTCGCAAGGGCGGCTGGAGGCCATCCTCAACTACCAGACGATGATTTGTGACCTGACGGGCATGGACATTTCCAACGCTTCGCTGCTCGACGAAGGCACCGCCGCCGCCGAAGCGATGACGCTCGCGCAGCGTCAGGCGAAGTCGCAATCGAAAGTGTTTATCGTCGCCAGTGACTGCCATCCGCAAACCATCGAGTGCGTGAAGACGCGTGCAGAACCGCTCGGCATCGAAGTGAAAGTGGGCTTTGCGCCGAAGCTGATGCAGGAGGGAGATTACTTCGCCGTGCTCGCGCAATATCCATCGACCACCGGCCAGATTCACAACATGGGGCCATCGGCTGATGCGGCGCACGCGAAAGGCGCGCTGTTCATTTGCGCTGCTGATCCGCTCGCGCTCGTCTTGCTCAAACCGCCCGGCGAATGGGGTGCAGACATTGTGATTGGCACCACGCAGCGCTTCGGCGTGCCCATGGGTTACGGCGGCCCGCATGCGGCGTACATGGCCACGCGCGATGCGTACAAGCGCAACATGCCCGGCCGCCTCGCGGGGGTGAGTGTGGATGCGCACGGCAAACCCGCCTATCGCCTCACGTTGCAAACACGCGAGCAACACATCCGCCGCGAAAAAGCAACCAGCAATATCTGCACCGCACAGGTGTTGCTCGCGGTGATGGCGAGCATGTATGCGGTATATCACGGGCCGCAAGGATTGAAGCTGATTGCCGAACGCCTGCATGGGTTGGCGGCGCGCTTCGCGGCGGGGCTCAAGGCTATCTATATCAACGCTGCTGCATCGGAGTTTTTCGACACAATCACATTCAAGCACGATGCGCACGAGGAGATCATCGCCACGTCGCGCCACGCTGGCATGAATCTGCGCCACCATCCGGAGTTATCAGCGGTCGGCGTGACGTTTGACGAGACTCACACCGAGGCCGACGTGGATGCCGTGCTGTTCGCGATTGCGGCCACCATCGAATGCCCCCTGCCGAGTCCGATCCCCGAAGGAGCGAGCTCGATTCCCGCCGCGCTGCGCCGCACGAAACCGATCCTCACGCATCCCGTTTTCAACACGCATCACAGCGAAACCGAAATGCTGCGCTACCTTCGCCGCCTCGCCGACAAAGATCTCGCCCTTGACCGCACGATGATTCCGCTCGGCTCGTGCACGATGAAGTTGAACGCTACCACCGAGATGGTGCCGATCACGTGGCCTGAGTTCGGCAACATGCATCCGTTTGCGCCCGCTGAACAGGGAAAGGGTTACGCCGAACTGACAAAAAATCTTGAAGACATGCTGTGCAAAATCACGGGCTTTGATGCCGTGACACTGCAACCAAACAGCGGCGCGCAAGGCGAATATGCGGGCCTGCTGGCCATTCGCGGCTATCACGCGAGTCGCGGTGAAGCGCACCGCAATATCTGCCTCATTCCTTCATCAGCACACGGAACGAACCCAGCCTCCGCGCAAATGTGCGGCATGGAAGTCGTCGTGACCAAGTGCGATGATCAGGGCAACGTCGATGTTGCTGACTTGAAAGCGGCAGCGGAAAAACATTCAAAAAATCTTGCAGCGTTGATGATTACTTATCCGTCCACGCACGGCGTTTTCGAAGAAGCGATCAAGGAAATCTGCGAAATCGTGCATGCGCATGGCGGGCAGGTTTACATGGACGGCGCGAACCTCAACGCGCAGGTTGGGGTCACTTATCCCGCCGAAATCGGCGCCGACGTCAGCCACATGAACCTGCATAAAACCTTCTGCATTCCGCACGGCGGCGGCGGGCCAGGCGTGGGCCCGATTGGCGTGAAATCACAGCTCGCACCGTTCCTGCCTGGTCGCGGCAAGGTTGGCCCAGTGAGCGCCGCGCCGCAGGGTTCTGCAAGCATTTTGCCGATTCCGTATGCCTACATCCGCATGATGGGCGGCGATGGGTTGCGAGAAGCGACCGCAGTGGCGATTCTCAACGCAAACTACGTCGCGAAAAAGCTGGCGCCGCATTTCCCCGTGCTCTACACCGGTCACGGTGGTTTTGTTGCGCATGAATGCATCATCGATGTGCGTCCGATCAAGGAGCTGTGCGGCATCAGCAATATGGACGTCGCCAAGCGTTTGATGGACTACGGCTTTCACGCGCCGACCGTGAGTTTTCCCGTCGCAGGGACGCTCATGATTGAGCCGACCGAGAGCGAGAGCAAACACGAACTGGATCGTTTCATCGACGCCATGATCGCCATTCGCGAAGAGATTCGCGCGGTTGAAATGGGCGTCTATCCGAAGG
>JANXNO010000314.1 GCA_025354075.1 Burkholderiales bacterium
ACGCCGTGCCGTGAGGGATGCGGGCTATGAGCCGCGCACCGCTTCGCAGGCGGATGACGTTGACAACGAATCCCGATGGACGGGTTTTATGCCGGTCGCCATCGGTCTCGTGCTCTCCGCGCCGCTGGTGTTGCCGATGATTGGCGACCTGTTTGGCAAGCACTGGATGTTGCCCGCGTGGATTCAGTTCATGCTGGCCACGCCCGTACAGTTCATCCTGGGTGCGCGCTTCTACAAGTCGGGTTGGAGCGCGCTCAAGGCGCTCACCGGCAACATGGATTTGCTGGTCGCCATCGGCACCACGGCGGGCTGGGGCCTGTCGATGTGGCTGTGGCTCAGCGCCGAGCCGGACACGATGGTGCATCTCTACTTCGAGGGCTCAGCGGTCGTGGTGACGTTGGTGCTGCTCGGCAAATGGCTTGAGGCGCGCGCCAAGCGCCAAACCACGTCGGCCATCCGCGCGCTGCATGCGCTGCGGCCCGACATCGCGCATGTGATCAAGCGCACGGGTGAAGAGGTGGACGTGCCGGTGGCAGAGTTGATCAGTGGCGACACGATTGTCGTGCGGCCCGGTGAGCGATTTCCGGCGGACGGGCTACTCGCCGAAGGGCGCACGCAGGTCGACGAATCGATGCTCACCGGCGAGCCGCTGCCCGTTGAAAAATCTCTGGGCGACAAGCTTACTGGCGGCAGCATTAACGGCGATGGTCGCGTGACGCTGACCGTGACCGCGACGGGCAGCGAAACGGTGCTCGCGCACATCATCCGTCTGGTTGAGGATGCGCAGATGGCGAAGGCTCCGATTCAGCGGCTGGTGGATCAAGTGGCCGCCGTGTTCGTGCCGGTGGTGCTGGTGCTGGCGCTCGTCACTCTCATTGGCTGGTGGTGGTACGGGGGAAGTGGGGAGGTTGCGCTGATTCACTCTGTTGCCGTGCTGGTGATTGCCTGTCCGTGCGCGCTCGGACTAGCCACACCCGCCGCGATTATGGCGGGTACCGGCGTGGCCGCGAAACAGGGTATTTTGATCAAGGACGTGCAGGCGCTGGAGCTGGCGCACAAGGTGGACGTGATCGCGTTCGACAAGACAGGCACGCTCACGGTGGGGCAACCGCGATTGACGGCTGTAGCTGTTGTGAATGGTGTGACTGAGGATGAAATGCTGCTTGGCGCGGCTGCGGTGCAGCGTGGCAGTGATCATCCGCTGGCGCGAGCGGTGGTTGCCGCCGCCGTTGAGCGCGCGGTGAATGCCGATGCGTACTCACAAGACGCGGACGTGATCGCACACGTCGCGCGCGCGATCGCACAGGACGCGCGCGCAGTCGCACAGGACGTGCGGGCGGTGCCGGGACGCGGCACCGAAGGCGTGATCGCCGGAGTGGACTGGCTCATCGGCAGCTGGCGCTGGATGGACGAGTTGAAGTTGCCGCTGGGCGAACTGGCTGACCGGGCGCAGGCGTTGCAGCGGGAAGGGGCGACGGTTTCTGCGGTGGCACGGCGAACTGACGGCGCGTTGCAGCTCGTCGGCCTGCTTGCGTTTGCCGATGAACCCAAGTCCGGCGCGAAAGCGGCGCTGGCGGCACTGCGCAAACTCGGCATCCGCATCATGATGATCTCGGGTGACAACAAGGGGGCGGCGCTCACGATGGCGCGCCGGTTGGGCCTCGCTGACGACGAGGTCATGGCGGAAGTGCTTCCCGGCGATAAGGCCGCGAAGGTGGCCGCGCTGAAGGCGGGCGGGCACACGGTGGCGATGGTCGGCGATGGCGTGAATGATGCGCCTGCGCTGGCCGCTGCGGACGTTGGCATTGCGATGGGCACGGGGACGGACGTGGCGATGCACGCGGCGGCTATCACACTGATGCGCGGCGACGTTGCGCTGGTCGCGGGTGCGCTGGAAATCTCGCGGCGTACGGTCGCGAAGATCCGGCAAAACCTGTTCTGGGCCTTTGCCTACAACGTCGCGGGCATTCCGCTCGCCGCGTTCGGCTATCTGAGCCCTGTGATGGCGGGCGCAGCGATGGCGATGAGCTCGGTGAGCGTGGTCACTAACGCGCTCATGCTCAGTCGCTGGAAACCGGTGGCGAAGTAGCATCGTCGGTACGATGCTTGTGCTCTTCAACAAACCTTACGGCGTGCTGTCGCAATTCACGAGCGACGGCGGCAAATGGCGCACGCTTGCGGATTACGTCGAAATCCCCGATGTTTATGCGGCGGGGCGGCTGGACGCTGATAGCGAGGGGTTGCTGCTTCTCACTGACAATGGCAATTTGCAGGCTGCGATTGCGGGTGACCGTTCGACTGTGACGAAGACCTATTGGGTGCAGGTGGAAGGTGTCGCCACCGACGATCATGCGAAACAACTGGCGCGCGGCGTGATGCTCAACGATGGCCCGACCG
>JANXNO010000364.1 GCA_025354075.1 Burkholderiales bacterium
TACTCGCCTTGATCGGGTCGGAGACGGCGAGCAGTCCGGCCAGTTGCCGGTTGACCGCGAGATACATCACGCTGGCGCCAGAGGCGCGCAACGGCTCGGCCTTGCCTTTCAGCGACTCGACGGACACATTGGATTGCGCCATGAGCGCCGTATTGCCCAGCATGACGGCGTCGCCAGCAATTGTGCCGCGCACACCAATGCCAGTATCGGATTCAAACGATTCGGGCTTGGCCAGAGGCAGCTTTTGCTCGTTGGCCGCGCGCACAATCGCCACCGCCAACGGATGCTCGCTGCCCTGATCGAGGCTCGCAGCGAGGCGTAGCACGTCCTGATTGCTGAAACCACCGACACCGACGGCTTCGTTGAATGCGGGCTTGCCTTCTGTCAGGGTGCCGGTCTTGTCAACGATCAGCGTGTTGACGTTTTTCAGGTTCTCGATAGCGGCTGCGTCGCGGAACAGAATGCCCTGAGTCGCTGCCTTTCCAGTGACCACCATGATCGACATCGGTGTTGCCAACCCGAGCGCGCAGGGGCAGGCGATGATGAGGACGGCCACCGCATTCACCAGGCCGTAGACCCAGCTTGGCTCGGGCCCCCACAGCCGCCAGCCGAAGAACGTCATGACCGCAACCCCAACCACCGCCACGACGAAATAGGCGGCCACCTGATCGGCCATTCGCTGCATCGGCGCTCTGGAGCGTTGTGCCAGCGCGACCATCTGCACAATCTGCGACAACAGCGTCTGCGCGCCCACCTTCTCCGAGCGCATCACCAATGCGCCACTGGTGTTGAGCGAACCACCGATCAGCTTGTCGCCGGGGCGTTTGCTCACGGGGATCGGCTCACCCGTCAGCATCGATTCGTCGACCGCGCTGCCGCCCTCAATCACCTCGCCATCTACCGGCACTTTTTCTCCGGGCCGCACGCGCATGTGATCGCCAACATGCACATGCGTCAGCGGGACGTCCTCTTCGCTGCCATCGGCATTGATGCGGCGCGCGGTCTTAGGTGCGAGGCCAAGCAGAGATTTGATCGCGGCCGACGTTTGAGATCGCGCCTTCAGCTCCAGCATCTGCCCTAGCAGCGTCAGCGAAATGATGACCGCCGCAGCCTCGAAATACACCGAGACACGCCCCATCGATTGAAACGTCGCGGGAAACACGTCGGGCGTAACTGTTGCGACGAGGCTATAGACGAATGCGGCCCCGGTGCCCAAGCCAATTAGTGTCCACATGTTGGGACTGCGATTGATGATCGACTGCCAGCCACGAATGAAAAACGGCGCACCCGCCCACAACACGACGGGCAGGCTGAGCACGAGTTCAATCCAGCTTTGCGTCGCCATGCTGAACCCCTGCAAGCGATGTCCCGCCATCGCCGACAAGGTGACCACAATCGTCAGCGGCAGGGTCCACCAGAATCGTCGGCGGAAATCTGTGAGTTCCGGGTTCTCGTCATCTTCGAGGCTGGGCAGCATTGGCTCCAGCGCCATGCCGCAGATCGGACAGGCACCCGGGCGGTCGCGCTGAATCTCGGGATGCATCGCACAGGTGTAGATCACGCGCTCAACAGGGGCCGCTTCATTCGTGTCTGATGTGTGGCCCGGTGCCGTCGCGGGAACGGGAGTTGCGGCGGGGTTCGCTGCGGGGACTGCAACGGGCACGAGGTATTGCCCGGGATCGGCCATGAATTTTCCTTTGCAGCGGCCGCTGCAAAAGTAATAGGTTTGTCCTTTGTATACAGTGGTGTGTTCGGTCAAAATAGTGACCTTCATGCCGCAGACCGGATCCTCCACATCTACCGCATCGTTGGCCATGACTGGCTCTGGCGCAGGGGGGCCGGGCGAGTGAGTTGTCGTGTGTTTCATTACTTTAATCCCAAACCACGCGAACGTTGTGAACTACATCATCCCAGTGTTCCCTTCTGAGTCACGTGCGATTGATCAACTAACGGTGAGTTTGTGCGTAAACAATCGGGCCGCACGGTCGCCCATCCTCATAACAAAGCGCTGATTGATATGCATCAAAACAAATGCAGTCTCGCTACCGATCAGAGCCGGGCGAGCGTAAGCTCATTTGCATTCATCAAAACAGTTTATTGGGAGCGCTCAATGCAAGACAACGAGCCGGTCGGCGTGCCATCTGCGAGTTTGGCGCGATGGAAAGTGGCAGCGCTGATGATCATCGTGATTGTGGCTGCATACGTGTTGCGCGAACATTGGGGACACCTGCTCGGCTGGAGCCCTTATTTGTTGTTGCTGGCCTGTCCGTTGATGCACCTCTTTATGCATCATGGCGACCATTCTCAGCACGGCAGCCGCGACGACAAGCATGCCCATCTGCGTGAGAAGCCGTCAGGCAATCTGTAGGAATGGCTTTAACAACTTTTGAGTAAAAGCCCTACTGGAACGGGGCTCGACTGAGAAAAGCGCAGTTATCGATAAGTGACGAATTGAGCCGTAAGCCCTCGCCAAAAAATGATCTCAGCTAAAAGCTGGAAATGTTTTAGAGCAGACCGAAGCGCGAAAAATTACGCCAACCAGCGCTTCCGTCGACGATAGCTTTTCACATCGCGAAACGATTTGCGTTCGCCTGATGAGACGCCGAGATAAAACTCTTTCACATCTTCGTTGCTGGCAAGTTCTTTGGCCTCGCCGTTCATCACGACGCGACCGCTCTCCAGAATGTAGCCGTAGTCGGCGTACTTGAGCGCGACGTTGGTGTTTTGTTCGGCGAGCAGGAAGCTCACGCCTTCTTTGGTGTTCAAGTCTTTGACGATCTCAAAAATCTCGGCGACGATTTGTGGCGCGAGGCCCATGCTTGGCTCATCGAGCAGAATCATCGAAGGTTTCGCCATCAGTGCGCGCCCCACTGCCGTCATCTGTTGCTCGCCGCCAGACGTGTAACCCGATTGCGAGGTGCGCCGCGTTTTAAGGCGCGGGAAATAGGCGTAGACGCGCTCCAGTTCGGCCTTGATTTCAGCGCGTGAAAGTTTCCTTGTGTACGCACCGGTGAGCAAATTTTCTTCGACGGTCAGATGCGAAAAGCAGTGACGACCCTCCATCACCTGACACACGCCCATGCGCACGAGGTCGTTTGTCGTGAGCTTGTCGGTGCGTTGGCCGTCGAATTCGATGGAGCCTTTGGTCACCTCACCACGTTCGGTGCGCAGCAGGTTGGACACAGCCTTGAGCGTGGTGCTTTTGCCTGCGCCGTTGGCACCGAGCAGGGCGACGATCTTGCCTTTGGGGACGTCGAGCGACACGCCTTTCAACACGAGGATGACGTGGTCGTAGATGACTTCGATGTTGTTGATGGAGAGGTAGGCTGACATGGGCTTCTCGGTTAGGGGGAAGGGGCTCCGCGCTTGAAGAGCCACCCTCACCCTAACCCTCTCCCGCTTGCGGGAAAGGGAACTAAATCCGCCTCTCCCGCGTGGGGAGAGGCGACAGAACTTAGCTGGCGCAAGCCGCCGTAATCTTCTTCTCTGCTGCGTATTTTCCAGATGATTCTGCGACCATCTTTTGTACGGCAGCGCGGTCACCAGTGATCCAGTTTGGCGTGACGGCTTTCCATGCTTTGCCGTCCCACACTTGCACCTTCGCAGCACCGGAGCCTTCGTGATCCTGGCATGAAGTCTTGATGGTCGGGAACATGCCGAGAGCGCCCAGCGTCTTTTGCTTGGCTTCATCGATATTCAGGTTCTCGTAACCCCAGCGAATTTGTTCGCCGTTCATCACTTTGCCTTTGCCGTATTTTTCCTGCGCTTTTTTCACGGCTTCAACATAGAGCATCGATGCTGTGATACCGCGCATGTGATAGACCGAGCCGATGCGGCTGTTGTCTTCCATATTGCCTTTGTTGGCACCGTAGACTTTCTTGCGAATTTCGTCGAGCACAGGGTAGTTGCCCGGTGTGTTGTAAGTCATCGTGGAGTAGCCCTTGGCCGCGTCACCCGCAGGAATCGCGTCTTCCTCAGAGCCTGCCCACCAGACGCCGAGCATCTTCTCGCGCGGATAGCCGACGCGCGCAGCCGTCTTGATGGCCACCGCGTTCATCACGCCCCAACCCCACAGGATCACGTAGTCGGGATTGGCTTGACGAATTTGCAACCACTGCGAATTTTGCTCATTGCCCGGATGTGGCACGGCAATTTTCACCAACTCAAAACCGTATTGTTTTGACGCAGCTTCAAGCACCGGGAACGGCTCTTTACCGAACGCCGAGTCGTGATAAATGTGGACGATTTTTTTGCCTTTGAGCTTGTCTAGGCCACCCGACTTGTCGCCGAGATATTTGATCATCGCGGCTGCCTGATTCCAGTAGGTCGTGATCAGCGGAAACACGTACGGAAACACCGCGCCGTTAGCTGCGTCCGAGCGGCCGTAACCGAGGGTAGTCATCGGGATTTTGTCGGTGCCGACGCGATCCAAAATGCCGTAGGCAATGCCGGTGGAGAGTGGCTCAACGGTGGATGCGCCGCCGTTCTTATTTTTCAGGCGCTCGTAGCATTCGACGCCGCGCGACGCGTTGTACTCCGTCTCGCACTCTTCCCACTTGATTTTGACGCCGTTGATGCCGCCGCCCATGTTGACCAGGTTGAAGTAATCGATCATGCCGCCGAAGAAGCCGGAGCCCCCCGACGCATACGCACCGACGCGATACGACAATATCGGAACGAACTGTTCCTGCGCAGATGCCAGCGCTCCGGTGACGGCGGTAGTGACCGCGACCGCCGACAGAGCGAGTAGCTTGATAAGTTTGAGTTTCATGGGACCTCCTTGTGGTTTGATACGTGTTGCTTGTAACGAAAATAAAAAATCAGAGCGGCGACTAATGAGGAAACGGCCAGAGACGAAGTTTTTCTTTGCCGATTTGCCAGAGTCGAGCCAAACCATGTGGCTCGACAATCAGAAAAAAGATGATCAACGCGCCGAACACCATGAGCTCAAGATTGGACGTCACAGAGTTTGGCAGACCCGTGTAGTGAACGATGATGGACAGCGCAACAGGAAGCAGGACAATAAACCCGGCCCCCAGAAAAGAACCTAGGATTGACCCTACGCCGCCAATGATGACCATGAAAAGAATGCGAAACGACAAATCAAGGTTGTACGCCTCGGGCTCAACCGTGCCGAGGTAGCAGTAGGCATACAGCGCGCCGGCAACGCCGCAATAAAACGAGCTGACAGCGAATGCGGTGAGCTTGGTTTTCATGATGCGAAAACCGATCACCTCAGCGGCCACATCCATATCGCGCACCGCCATCCACGAGCGCCCAACCGTCGAGCGCACCATGTTTTTCGCCATTACCGCCATGACGCACACGATGCCCAGCACGAGCAAATATTTGTCTTGCGGCGTCTCGAACTTGTAACCGAGAATTTCTACCTGCTGCGCGGTGATCACGCCGGAAGAGCTATTGTTGGTGAACCACGGCACCTTCGTCAGGCACCACACCACGAAAAACTGAGTGGCCAGCGTGGATGCCGCGAGGTAGAAGCCGCGAATACGCAGGCTCGGCAATCCAAACAGAATTCCAACCAGCGCAGCACAAACCCCGCCAAGAACGAACGCCAACAATACGGGCATGCCGGGCACACGCGCCATGAAGTTGTAGCTCGCGAATGCGCCAACCGCCATGAAGGCCGCAGTGCCGAGCGATAACTGCCCTGCATAGCCAGTGAGAATGTTGAGCCCGAGCGTTGCCAGCGAAAAAATCAGGAACGGAATCAGGATCGCAGAAAAAATGTACGCCGATGCGAAGAATGGCACGGCAATAAATGCAACCGCGAGCAGCGCGGCAACGGCATAGCGATCTTGCGCAATCGGGAAGATTTGCGAATCGCTGAGGTAGGACGTTTTGTACTGTCCAGCTTCTCTGTAGATCATGTTCTGTTCCTAGATTCGGCGGATGATTTTTTCGCCGTACAACCCTTC
>JANXNO010000384.1 GCA_025354075.1 Burkholderiales bacterium
TCTTCGCTAATTTCGTACTCATCTCTGAAAACTCCTGAATTTCGCTAGCCTACGCCAGCTTCGTTTAACTCAGTGTTTCCACCTTAACCCGTTGTCTAAATTTGTGGGGCCACTTCTCTTGCTTTGATTGAGCGAGGCAATCCGCAGTGGCGTGATCTTTGGCCGGATATTCTGTAACTGACGCAATCATCGTTGCGACTGTCGCGTTTCTGGATTCCCGCCTGCGGCGAGAATGACGGCGTAGGGGGTAAGAGTGACGCGATCAGCGCTGCCTCGGATCCAACGCATCGCGCAATCCATCACCCAGCAGATTGAACGCCAGCACCAGCAGAAAGATTGACAACCCCGGCCAGACTGCCATCCACGGGGCCTGATCGACGTAGTTTTTTGCGGTGTTGAGCATGCTGCCCCAACTGGGCGCGGGCGGCTGTTGGCCTAGCCCTAGAAACGACAGACTGGCCTCCGCGATGACGGCTGAGGCTATGGCCAATGTCGCCTGCACAATGACCGGCGCAGTGATGTTCGGCAGCACATGCCGCAGCGCGATTCGCAGCGGTGAATTGCCTACCGCGCGGGCCGCCTCGATGTAATCTTCCACTGCGACGTTGATTACCTGAGCCCTTGTCAGCCGTACGAATATTGGCGTCGCGGAAACGCCGATGGCAATCATGGCGTTGGTCAGACTTGGCCCGAGGAACGCTGCTAGCGCGATGGCGAGAATCAGAAACGGACACGCGAGAAATGCATCGGTGATGCGTGAAATCACGCCGTCAACCGCGCCGCCGAGAAAGCCTGCGGCGAGCCCAATCGGCACGCCGAGCAACAAGGAAATTGAAACGGAAACGACGCCCGCGAGTAGTGACGCGCGCGTACCCCAGATCACGCGCGACAGCACATCACGCCCCAGCTCGTCGGTGCCAAACCAGTGCGCAGCGCTGGGGGCTTTGCGAATCGCACCCCAACTCGTTGCGATAGGATCCGCTGGCGCGATCAACGGCGCGAACAACGCCAGCGCGACAAAGATGACGACCACCGCAAGCCCTACCATCGCACCGCGGCGACGACGCAGGCGGCGCCAGGCGCGTTGCCACGGCCCAGCCTCAGATGCAGGCGCGTTGACGATGGGCATAGCAATAGCGACGTTCATGCTCAACTACGCAGCCGGGGATTGACCAGAAAATACGCGAGATCGGCCAACAGATTAAGCGTGATGTAGGCGGTGGCAGTGACCAGCACCACGCCCTGCACCACCGAATAATCGCGGTTGAACACCGAGTCGACAATCAGCTTGCCGAAGCCCGGAATCGTGAATACCTGCTCGGTCAACACCGCGCCCGACAGCAACGTGCCCAACTCAAGCGCGCCCAAGGTAATGATGGGCGTCAGCGCGTTGCGCAACGCGTGCTTGAGCACAACCGTGCGCTCGTTTAAGCCCTTGGCACGCGCGGTGCGCACGTAGTCCGACGAGAGCACTTGCAACATCGCGCTGCGCGTGTGCCGCATGAGGACCGCCGCAATCGCGTTACCGAGCACAAAGGCCGGCATGATCATCGCGGCGAGATTGGCACCCAGGTCTTCAAACGGGCTGACATAGCCCGAGGCGGGAAGCCATCCGAGCTGCACCGAGAACAACAAAATCATCAAAATGCCGAGCCAGAAGTTAGGCGTCGACAATCCCCACAGCGCGAACACATTGGCCGCGTAGTCCCACGCCGAGCCGCGCCCCACCGCCGAGACAATGCCTGCGGGAATGCCGATCAGCAGCGCGATGGTCATGGCAAGCAGCGCCAGCTCTATGGTGACTGGAAGCTTTTGCGCGATGAGATCCAGCACGGGTTGCTGCGTGCGGATCGATTCGCCCAAATCGCCGCGTACTACACCGCTGACCCAGTAGCCATATCGCACCGGCAGTGGTTCGTCCAGATGCAGTTTGGCGCGCAAATACGCCACCACGGTGGGGTCCTGCTCCTCGCCGGCCAGAATCTTTGCCGGATCGCCGGGCAGCAGTTGCTGCAAACCGAAGATCAGCATCGACACCAGCACCAGCGTGGGCACGATGGTGACCAGTCGTTTGACGAGAAACTCGAACATTGCGCTATTTCACCGGGGGCGTTTGAGTCGCAACCATCAAGGCGCGAGTTTCAGACCGCTCACGCGCAGCAGCCCATCGGGAATGTTGCGCACG
>JANXNO010000409.1 GCA_025354075.1 Burkholderiales bacterium
CCTCACCCCTAGCCCCTCTCCCGCCTGCGGGAGAGTGGAACGAATACCGCGTGAATTTGTAACTGCTCTGCGCACCGGCAACGTCCCCGCCTGGCAAAACGCATGGCAAATTCAATCATCGGAAATTCTGTCAGCCGATTCAATCATCCTCGGTGACAGCCGCCCACGCCTGCGCCTCACGCCGCGCGAACCCTCCGCGATGTCAAAACTTGCAGCCTTCTTTCAGCGCAAACCAACGTTAGAAGAAGTACTGACCAAGCTTCAATTGCAACTATGAACACCGCGGCCCCAGCGCTGCATCGCCGCGCGTTCGACGCTACCGTTTCAAAGCAACTCGAAGCCAGCGGCATTTCGCCCCTCTTCTCGCGTCTGTACGCCGCGCGTGGGATCAGCAGCGCGTCTGACATCGAATGGAAACTCTCGCAACTGCCCTCGCCCACGAGCTTGAAGGGTATCGATGCGGTGTGCGAACGGCTGATTCAGGCGATCACGTTGCGGCAAAAAGTCCTGATCGTGGCGGACTACGATGCCGACGGCGCTACCGCCTGCGCGGTGGCGTTGCGCGGACTGCGCGCGCTGGGGGCGCAAGTGGCTTACATCGTGCCCAATCGCTTTGAATTTGGCTACGGCCTTACGCCGGAAATCGTGGCGCTAGCTGCGCATGAAGCACCCAGCGTGATCGTGACCGTGGACAACGGCATCGCCAGCGTCGAAGGCGTTGCCGCCGCACAAGCGCTTGGCATTGACGTAGTCGTCACGGACCACCATTTGCCGGGCGCAACGCTGCCGGATACGCCCACCATTGTGAACCCCAATCAGGTGGGTTGCACTTTCCCAAGCAAGGCTATTGCGGGTGTCGGCGTCATGTTTTACGTACTGCTGGCGCTGCGTGCAAAGCTACGTGAACGCGGCGTGTTCACCACAACAACGCAGCCCGATTTGAATCGCCTGCTCGATCTCGTCGCGCTCGGTACCGTGGCCGATGTGGTACCGCTGGATGCGGTCAATAGGCGATTGGTCGAAGCGGGTTTGCGACGCATGCGTGATGGTCAGGCCAACGCAGGTATCGCGGCGCTGTTCGAGGTCGCCAAGCGTGACGTGAAAAAAGCAACTGCGTACGATCTCGGTTTCATGCTCGGGCCGCGCGTGAATGCGGCAGGGCGACTGGATGACATTTCGCTCGGCATCGAATGCCTGACCACCGATGATCCCGCTCGCGCCGCCGAAATTGCCGAAGAACTTGATCGCCTGAATCGCGAGCGCAAGGGCATCGAATCGGGCATGCGCGAGGAGGCCGACCAGCTCATCACCGGCACCTTCACGCCTGAGCAAAAAAGTATCGTAGTGACTGACCCAACTTGGCATCAAGGTGTTGTCGGCATTGTGGCGGGGCGACTGCGCGAAGCACATCATCGCCCTACGATTGTGTTTGCGCCCGGTGACAAGGGCGAACTCAAGGGCTCTGGCCGCTCGATCCCCGGTTTTCATATGCGCGATGCGCTTGATCTCGTGTCAAAGCGTGGGCCGCATTTGATGCGTAAATTCGGCGGTCACGCGATGGCCGCTGGGCTCACGATTGCTGAAGAAAATTTCGCCGCCTTCGCGAAGAGTTTCGAGCAGGTAGCCAGCGAGCTTTTGACGCCCGATCAACTGGAGCAACGCGTTGAAAGCGACGGCTCTTTCGCCCTCGACGAATTCGATTTCGACACCGCACATGCGCTCTATCAACATGTGTGGGGACAGGCGTTTCCAGCGCCGCTGTTCGACGACGAATTCACCGTGATGGATTCGCGCATCGTGGGGTTAAAACACACCAAAATGCGACTCAAACGCGAGGGACGTACCTTCGACGCCATCCGCTTCGGCTGCGTCGAGCCGCCGCCGCAGCCGCTGCGTGCTGCTTATCGCGTGTCGCTGTCCGAATATCAGGGCGTGCAGCGACTGGAGCTGATTGTTGAACGGTGGTGGCCGGTTAGCTGAACAAAAGCTAACTTGCGAGTCGTCGCAAAATACTGTAAAAATATACAGTATGAATGCGCTGTTTTTTTCCAATCTTTCGGCAAACAATCCCGTTCTGCGCGATCACGTGCGGCTGGGCGTGGAAGACACAGGCGAAAGCCATTTTTCACTTAACAGTGAAACCCCACCCGGCGTTGCATCAAGTTTTGCCGTGCTCGACGCCTTTTTGCCCTGGCGCGGCTGGCCAGTCGGCACTATGACAGAGATCATGACTGACGTCGTGGGCTGTGGTGAGCTCTCGCTACTGTTACCCGCCATGGCACGTTTGACCCAGGAAAAACGTCCCATCTTGTGTATTGGTGCACCACATACCCTATTTGCACCGGCACTCGCTCAGGTCGGCATTGATCCGGCTTATGTCACTCAAATAAATCCCTCCTCGACACTTAAACACAACAAAGAAAACCTATGGTCAGCCGAACAAGCGTTGAAAACTGGACTCCCCGGCATGGTGGTGTTGTGGAGTCCCGCATACAGTTACGGTCACTGTCCACCGGAAGTACTGCGTCGCCTGCATTTGGCAACGATCGGGCGCGAGACGATGCTGATCCACTTTCGCGGCGCATCGTCTATGTCGCAGCCCTCGCCGGCCTGGTTGCGCTTTGGTTATGCGGCGGATGACGCCCACATTCGCCTGCAAGTGCTTAAGTGCCGTGGGCGGCTACTCACACGGCCACTGATCACACTGGATCGCGCGTCAGTGCAAGCCCGGTTGTACGGGCATTTTCAGGCTATCAGCGCGCTACATCAGACCATCACACACGGACGGTCTGATGTTCATAGCGCTTCCGATGCGATGGTTCCGCACGCTACGGAGTCCCATCAAAATCACACTGTTTGCTACAAAACCACAACAGCGGACACGCGCGCCAAGCTCAGTGTGGCACTGTCGCCGCCGCTATCAACTTCGCACTGATGCTACCTGGAGGTCAGTACATTGGCACGTAGATTTTGGAACAAGAAAAGTGCTGAATTTACGTGTCAGGCTAGGCGCAAAGCGCAACAATAGCCAGCTATTGTGAGCATTTACAACGACGTATGGCGCGAAAAAGCAGCGCTTTTATGTTTCGAAATTTGCGCGGCAACGTACTAGCGTGTGGCTTGCAATTTACATTCCGGCCTTGCCTCTTCAGGCGTTTTCGCATGCGCTCATCGAATCCAGCCCGGTCGCCATTTATGAGCGTGACGCGAAACGCAGCCGCATAGTCGCAAGTAACAAAAAAGCGATTCAGCTGGGTATCAAACGAGGTTGTTCGCTGGCTGAGGCAAATGCGCTGTCCAATGACCTCATTTCTCTGCCGCGAGAACCGCAGCGCGAAATAGCGCGTTTGCAGACACTGGCTGCTGCGGTCAGTCATTTAACGCCCAATATACACATCAGCGAATCGTTCGGACTGCTGCTGGATGTTTCAGCTTCGCTGACGCTTTTTGGTGGTGTGCATTTATTGCTGAATGAAGCGTTGATCTCAGTGGACACCCAACAGCTTCGCGCACATAGAGTGATCGCACCGAGCGCGCGCGGTGCACGTTGGCTCGCACGTGGGCATCGTGAACTTGTTGTGGTTGATCATCTTGACGAATGGCTAGATGATCTACCGCTTATCGCAACAGATTTGCCACTCGAAATGATTGGTGAATTGCAGGCACTCAATCTGCACAATCTCGCCGCAGTCAGACGACTGCCAACCGATCAACTAGGCAAGCGCGTGGGACCTGACCTGTCGCTAGCGTTGGCACAAGCTTATGGCCGTGCATCACAATCGCTGCCGTTCTGGAAACCGCTCACCCATTTCAGGGAACGCGTCGAATTTCTTGATCTCGCCCGCGAACAATCGCACTGGATGCCCGGCATCACCACCCTGCTGCAACAGTTGCAAAACTATCTCTGGCAACGTGCCTGCGCAACAACAGCTATCCAGTTCATCTTTTTTCATGGCACTCAACAACAAACAAATTTGTTGCTGAGTGCGGCACACGGCACACAGTCAACACAACAGTGGCAGCGCCTGTTTGACGCGAAACTTGAACGCACTGTAATACCGCACGAAATTTCCAGCATTGCCCTACTGTGCGAACACATTGAACCCATGCAGTTTGCCGAGCTTGATTTTTTTGATCGCAGTCATAACAAAAATATCCAGTGGCAATTGCTTGTTGCGCTCATAAAAACACGGGTTGGCAACCAGTCAGTGCTGGAGTCTCCTCACCGCAATCACAATGCGCTGCCAGAGTCGTCAGCGACACTGAAAAACGATTTAGCAACAGCGCATAACGCCGATCAGCTACGACCGGCCTGGTTAATCGAGCCGCCACGCAGACTCTACGGCGAAACCCTGCGCAAGCTGTTTGCGTCATTGCGTATCCAACATCCAGAGCGTGTTCAGGAAAACTGGATGATGAATGCCAATGATCGCCCGACTGAACGCGACTACTACATAGCCAAGTCACCCGATCATTGCTTTTGGTGGATATTCCGGGAGCGCGCTGCGGGCTTCTGGTATTTGCACGGCATCTTTGCCTGACGGTCGCGCGTACCCATGCTGCCCGTCTACGCAGAGCTTTTTTGCCGCTCCAATTTCAGCTTTCAACATGGCGCGTCGCATCCTAAAGAACTGGTCAGTACGGCCTTCACGCTGGGATATCGCGCCATCGCGATCACCGACGAATGCTCCCTGGCGGGATCGGTGCGCGCGCATACGCATTACCGCGAACTGTTATCCGAGAAAAAAATATCGCCTGATGCGAGCACCTTCCAGCTTATTGTCGGCGCCTCTTTCAGATCAGGAAAAAACACACTCATCCTGCTGGCGCAATCCAGATCTGGCTATGGCGATTTATGCGAATTCATTACCCAATGCCGGAAAAATATTACCAAAGGAACCTACCGCCTTGATACGCACCTCCTGACCCTCATCAGGGATTGTTACGCGATTATTATTCCCTCTGATAGCTGTGAGGAGATCATTGCTGCGACCGAAAAGCTTGATCGCGCCATTGGTTTTACCCGGCTGCTGACTGCGTCAGATGCATTGAATTTTCAGCACGCTGAAGTTATCGCCAGACAGTACACACTTCCAATCACGGCCTGTGGCGATGTGCTCGTGCACGAAAAATCGCGCCAGCCATTGCAAGACATACTCACCGCAATTCATAACAAAACAACGGTCGACCAGCTTGGCCCATTAGCCGAACAAAATGCTGAACGCGTGCTCAGGCCCGTCTCGGCACTCCGGTATCTTTATCCTGCTGAATTGCTCATTGAGAGCACACAAATTGCAGCAACGTGCAAATTCACGCTCGACGAGCTTCGCTATGAATATCCGGAGGAAATTGTTCCACCTGGCTACACACGAGCGAGCTACCTTCATGAGCAAACCTGGCTCGGCGCGCAGCGAAGGTATGACGGCAAGGTTCCAGAAAAAATTTCTGAGCTGATCAAGAAAGAATTTACCCTGATTGCTGAAAAGAAATATGAAGCCTATTTTCTGACGGTATACGACATCGTGCTCAAGGCGCGCGAGCTGGGCATCCTGTGTCAAGGTCGCGGATCAGCCGCCAATTCTGTGGTCTGCTATTGCCTTGGCATCACTGAACTGGATCCGGAAAAAATCAATGTGCTGTTTGAGCGCTTTATGTCGACAGATCGCAACGAACCGCCAGACATAGACGTCGATTTTGAACACGAACGACGTGAAGAAATCATTCAATATATTTACGCAAAATACGGCCGTGACCGCGCAGCCCTTTGCGCCGCTGTGTCCTGCTATCACACCAAAGGCGCAATCCGCGATGTCGGTAAGGCATTGGGCTTCTCTTTGGATCAGGTGGATCGCATCAGCAAAAACCTGTCATGGTGGGACCGGCGGGACGGCTTGGATGAACGGCTGGTAGAAATGGGCTTTGACCCGGAAGTCCATCGCGTAAAGCAATTGCTGAAATACACCGATGAGTTAATCGGTTTTCCGCGCCATCTGTCGCAACACCCGGGCGGATTTGTGATCGCACAGGGGCGGCTAGACCGGCAAGTGCCCATCGAGGACGCCGCCATGCCCGATCGCACTGTCATTCAGTGGGACAAAGATGATATTGACGCGCTTGGGCTCATGAAGGTGGACATTCTTGGACTGGGAATGCTGTCTTGCTTGCGCCGCGCGTTGCAACTGGTAGGTGCGCAACGGGGCAAATCGTTCACGATGCACGAAATTCCCAAAGATGACAAAGCGGTTTATCAAATGCTTTGCCGTGGTGAAAGTACCGGCGTGTTTCAAGTCGAATCGCGCGCGCAGATGAACATGCTGCCGCGACTCAAGCCCATGAAATTTTTCGATCTTGTGGTGCAAATCGCTATCGTGCGACCTGGGCCTATTCAGGGCGGCATGGTGCATCCGTATCTCAAGCGCAGACAGGCCATCGAGAAAGTGACCTACCCATCAGATGCAGTCAAGAGCGTTTTGGAAAGAACCCTCGGCATTCCCATTTTTCAGGAACAAGTCATGGAGTTGTCCATGAAAGCCGCGGGCTTTACTCCGTCTGAGGCCGACAATCTGCGCCGCTCCATGGCCGCATGGAAACGCAACGGTGGGATGGGGCATCTCAAAGACAAGCTGACTAACGGCATGCTGAGCCGTGGTTACACACTGGACTTCGCAGAATCGATTTACAGGCAGATTGAAGGCTTTGGCAGCTATGGATTTCCAGAATCCCATGCAGCAAGCTTTGCGCTTCTTGCCTACTACTCCGCATGGGTCAAATGTCACTATCCTGCCGCATTTTGCTGCGCTCTGCTCAACAGTCAACCGATGGGGTTTTATTCGCCGTCGCAACTCACGCAGGACGCACGTCGCAACGGCGTCACCGTGTTGCCAGTCAACATTAACGAAAGTGAATTCGATTGTTTACTCATTACTGAATCCGCGCCGAGCGATAACAGCGCTGAATCCAGCACCGTTATCGCCCGGCAAATGCGTCTGGGCTTTCGTATGGTCAGCGGGTTGGGCGACGAGACTGCGTTGAGACTTGTTGAGGAACGGAAGAACGGTAAATACCTCGATATCCGTGACGTCGTCCAGCGTGCTGATCTCAACAGCAAAGCCGTCAAAGCGCTAACTGATGCCGATGCGTTCAGATCTCTCACAGGCAGCCGTTTGCAGTCGCGATGGCATGCTGCCGCCACGCGACTGGCGGATTTGCCACTCGCGCCCAGCGCCGCTGAAGCGCTCCCTGCTTCGCTCACCCCCTTCACGCTAGGCCAGGAAGTGATCGCCGATTTTCGCAGTACGGGGCTCACGCTGCGCACCCATCCGCTCAAGCTGCTGCGCGGCTTACTCAAAGGTGTTTACCGCGCCGAAGACCTGAGACAAGTCACCTCAGGTCATCACATCCGCGTTGCTGGCCTCGTAACCTGCCGTCAACGCCCCGGCACGGCCAGCGGCGTCACCTTCGTCACGCTAGAGGACGAAACTGGCAACACCAACGTCATCGTATGGCGCGACCTGGCCGAGAAGGAGCGCCGCGCACTGATCGCGTCCCGCCTCATGATCGTACACGGCAAGCTGGAGCATCAGGGGCCAATCACGCATCTGGTTGCAGTGCATATGGAAGACGCCTCGCATCTGCTGGCTGACCTGACCGTGGTGTCGCATGATTTTCACTAACGTACGCCAAGATTCTCACTGCGCACCCGGGGGCACACCCTATAGGCCGCGAGCATCGAATGCAGTAATGTGCATCAACGCTCATCTGTAATGCATACCCACACCATGCTTGACGCATCGCCTACACGCCGTCGCTCGTTTCTCAAAGCCGCAACGGTTGTGGGCGGCACCGTGATCGGCGCAACACCCATGATCAGCGTGGCCAAAGCACCGATCGTGTTTCGCCTGCAATCGACGTGGTCGCCCAAAGATATTTTTCACGAATACGCGCACGATTTCGCAAAAAAAGTGAACGACATGGCGGGTGGGCGCCTGAAGATCGAGGTGCTACCTGCGGGTGCCGTGGTCAAGGCGTTTGACCTGATTGATGCGGTGTCAAAGGGCGTGCTTGACGGTGGCCACGGCGTCACTGCGTACTGGTACGGTAAAAATTCTGCAATTGCGCTGTGGGGCTCGGGCCCTTCATTCGGCATGGATGCAAACATGGTGCTGGCGTGGCACGAATACGGTGGCGGCAAAGCGCTGCTGGCCGAAATTTACAAGGCCCTCAACCTCGACGTTGTGTCGTACATGTACGGCCCGATGCCCACGCAACCACTTGGCTGGTTCAAAAAACCGATCACCCATATTGACGATTTGAAGGGACAACGTTTCCGCACCGTCGGCCTGTCTATCGAATTGTTTACGGCGCTGGGGGCTGCGGTCAAGTCCGTTCCTGCGGGCGAAATTGTTGCCGCGATGGATCGCGGTCTACTCGATGCGGCCGAATTCAACAATGCGTCGTCCGACCGCGCCATTGGCTTTCCGGACGTGTCGAAAGTGTGCATGCTGCAATCGTTCCACCAGTGCGCGGAACAGTTCGAGATCATCTTCAACAAAGCCAAGTTCAACGCGCTTTCCGGCGAGCTCAAATCGCTCATCACGGTGGCGGTGCAGGCGGCATCAGCGGACATGAGCTGGAAGGCGATTGATCGCTACTCACAGGACTACATTGAGTTGCAAAAAAGTGGTGTCAAGTTTTACAAAACACCTGACGCTGTTTTGCAGGCGCAGCTCAAGGCGTGGGATGAAATCACAAGCAAAAAGTCAGCAGAAAATCCGCTGTTTAAAAAAGTACTCGATTCGATGGAAAAATTCGCTGCCCGCGCCTGCCGCTGGCAGAACGACACTAATGTGGATTACAAAATGGCGTTTCAGCACGCTACTGGCAAAAAGACATGACACAGCAGTGGGCAGACGCGGCGAAGAACCTTCCTGCAACGGCTTGCCCATCAACAACTTTATGCCGAAACGCCGATTGCTTCTGGGCTAAACTGGCAATTGGAACAATGTCGACTTAGCCATTAAAGCAGCAGTTTGCCCAATAACAACGGCGCTTACAGCAAAAAGCTGATTCCTAAAAAACCGGACCGAACGGGTTCAAACGAATCCCGCGCTTGAGGTGCTTCCACGGCAAATCAGCCGGATCAGCCGCCATGGGCCCCGGCGCTTTAGCCACCAGAATTTTCTCGGCGATCGGCGTGAAGTCGGCGCGAAAATGCACTGAGCTTTTGTTCACCAAAATGGCCTGCTCGGTCGGCTCTATGCCCACGTAGCGATACATCGCCTGGTCGGCAAGCTGCGTTTTGTAACTCGCAACAACGATGCGTACGCCTTGATAACGCAGGCAGGCCGACGGGCCGAGGCGCATTTTCATGCCGCGATAAAAGGGGCCGGTAGCGGAGAAATTTCCGTCGTGTAGCGACTCTACCAACCACGGCAATTGCAGTGGCGAATCGTCGGGGATTCGGCTCTTGCCGCCGAGTGCGAAGTTGAGCGTTTTGCCGACACCGATTTCATGCGCGGCTTTGGCCGCTGCACCGTCAACGATCAATCCGGTTGCCGCGCGCTCAGCACGACATTCGAGCAGCGCGCGCACCATCCCCATTGTGTCGCTGTCGCCGCCTGCACCGGGGTTGTCCTGGGTGTCGGCAATCACCACCGGTTTGCGTGCCGTTTTCGCGATCAATTGCGCCTCACGCACGGCCTCAATCGCGGTCAGCACGCGCGCATCCCATTCGCCCTCAGCCGCGAGCACGCGACGCTCCAGTTTTTCTGCAGCGGCGTTTGCGGCGGCCTCGTTCACGCCATACGCCCACACGACCGGCGCGCAGCCTTCGAAATCAGCCGCGGGAAAGCCGGGCGTGAACGACGCGCTGATCACGTCTTTTGACTCCAGTTGGCCAACCAGTTTGTAGATGTCGTTGCCGGGGAATAAGTCGGTGCACTGCGAGGTGATCGGGATCAGGTACGGCAACACACGTGACGCGAGTTTCGGCGCGTCCATGCCGCCGATGCGCTGCTTCAAATAAAACGCCGCACGCGCACCGGTTTCGGCCATGTCGATGTGCGGATACGTGCGATACGCGACCAGCATTTCAGCGTGCAGAAACATCGCTGGCGTGGTGTTTGAATGCAGATCGAGGCTCACCGCAATCGGCATCTTAGGCCCGACGATGGCACGCACGCGGCGCAGCAATTCGCCTTCGCCGTCAGGATGCGAATCGGTCACCATCGCGCCGTGCAGATCAAGGTAGATCATGTCGGCGTTGGCCTTACGAATACCCTCGCAAATCGCGCCTGCGATGCGCTCGAACGCGTCGTCGGTTACCTGCGCGCTCGGGCTCGCGGCGGCCCACGCCGTGGGGACTAATGCGTGCGACCCGCCGCCTGAAGCCATCTCGTTCATGAACCCGGAAATCGGAATATTTTGATTCTGAAATCGTTCAAAAATTTCGTCTCCGATGGACACAGGCGGCCAGCCTCCGCCCTGCACAAATCGCTCGTAGGACGCGTGGGAGGGTGCAAAGGTATTAGTCTCGTGCTGAAAGCCGCCGATTGCGATACGCATGGTGCGAAATGTCCAATAAAAGCCGAAATTGAGTTCAGCTTTTAATGTAGATCAATCTCGCCCCCGCACCCGTGGACGACGTCAACAAAGCGAGATGTTCAGCGCAAAAAGCGTTCGCGCGCGCAATCGCATACTGGAAAGCGCAACGCGGGCAGCTGAGCGCTGCGAAAAAGTGCTAGCGCCAGTGCCCCGGCACCCAATAGTGGCCGCGATTGTCCCGGTGCCAATAGCCTGGATTCCAGGTGCTATAGCCGCGAGCTGGGAGCGTCCAGTGGCCGCGATTCCAGTAATACTCGCGCCCGGTCCAGCTGTGGTAGCCGCTCACCCAGACGTAGCCCGGCCCTGGTGAGGCCACAATGACCTCACTGTAGGCGGCCGGCGGCGCACGGTCAACATAGTAAACAGGTCCGGGCATGCGGGTTGCCACAACGCAGCCTGAAAGCGCGAACGCTGCAGTCACGCTCAGCAGTAAAGGAGAAAGTGGGAAAGTTGAGCGCATGGAGTCCTCGCAAAAATGACAGAAAACAGGTGTGTGCTTAGGCAACGATTGGGCCTCTATGACCGTTGACCCCGGCACATGCCGTTTACATTTATTTACGCGGCCTACACGCCCTACTCACCCTACTCGCCCCAACGCAACGTCGTTGACACCGAAAATGCCTCGTAAGATCGGGCCCCACTCACGCGATAGGCAGCGACCACAAGCGTTGCAAGCAGTACCGCTGCGAAGAAATTATGCGCGGTGGCCAGCAGGATCGGTTGACTGAAAAGAACCGTGCAGATCCCCACCACAATTTGCGCAACGAGCGCAGCCTTGATCCACATTGCCTGCCGCTTGAGTGCGGCGTGAGATCGCATCAGTGTCAAGGCCGCCGCGATCACCACCACCGTGGTCACGACGGCGCCAATGCGATGCGCCCAATGAATCGCACGGAGCGCCTCAATCGACAAAAAACTACCGTCCGGATTGCGTCCGAGCGCCCGGGCAAAAGTAAAACCTTCACGCCAGTCAACACTCGGCAGCAACGTGCCACCGCACCCCGGAAAGTCGGCACAGGCCAGTACCGCATAGTTGGTGCTGACCCAACCCCCAAGAAAGATTTGCCCCGCAAGCACGCACAGCGCAAGCCAAACCATCAATCGGGCGCGACGGGGGACGGCAATCGTCATTGCGCGCGAATCTCCTGATCGCTCACGCTCGCGCATCCAGAACCAGATCAATAGCGAATACAGCAGCATGCCGCCCACCAGGTGCGTCGTCACCACAATCGGCATCAGTTTCAGCGTGACTGTCCATTTGCCAAACAGCCCCTGCAAACTCACCACCATCAACAGCAGCAATGGCCACGCCAGCCCCACACCTGCATCAATAAAACCACCGCGATTTGCAGCACGTCGCTGCCCGACACGAGCAATCACCGAGCGCGCGAACATCACTAAAATCAGGCCGCCAATAAATGACGCGAGATAACGATGCAGCATCTCGATCCACGCTTTGCTGTGACTGACTGCGCCCTGTGGCCCACCCTGTTCGATG
>JANXNO010000416.1 GCA_025354075.1 Burkholderiales bacterium
TGCGTCGCGACCCGTTCGCGATGATCGCGTTTGCGGGCTACAACATGAGCGACTACTTCGCGCATTGGCTCGCGATGGGTCAGCGAATTGAGGCCGCAGGCGGCAAAGTGCCGAAGATATTTACCGTCAACTGGTTCCGCAAAGACGCCGATGGCAATTTCGTCTGGCCCGGCTTCAGCGACAACATGCGCGTCATGGCGTGGATGCTGGAGCGCGTAGAAGGCCGGGGCCAGGGCAATGAGCACGCGTTTGGCACCACACCCAACTATTCCGACATCAACTGGAACGGCGTCGATTTCACCGAGGCGCAATACCAGAGCGTGACCCACATGGACAACGACGCGTGGGCAGCCGAAATGAAGCTGCATGCTGAGCTGTTCGACCAGTTGAAGCACAACTTGCCCGCAGAATTGCCAGCGACCAAAGCGAAGATCGAGGCGCGACTGGCGGGCTAGCCGAAGCGACACACAACGATTCAGCCCGCCCGTCCGGGGATACGGCAGGTCCTCGCGCGCGGAGCGACGGATGCAGAGGCAGCGCCTGACCCGCGCAACGCCTCGGTGACGCGAGATCGGTATTGGCGGGGCCGCGACGCGCTGTCTATCGAAATGACAGCGACGGTGCTGCGTTCCAGATAACGCCACGGCGTATCCATGCCGGTTCCGTCGATTCCAGTCGACCCAATCGCTTTCTGGCTAACCAAAGTGGCGCGTTTCGTGCGAGCATTTAGCCCGTCGTATCCGGCCAAAAACTGTATGCAAACACGCTCTCTGCTTCGATCGCTTTTCGCCACGCTGTGCGTTAGCGTGTCCACAAATGTCATGGCCTTTTCAAGCGGATCACCCGCGTGCACCATTGACGCTGCCTCGATGAATCTCAACATGCAGCCGTCAACCGTCGCGAGCCCAAACGGTTGGTCGTTCGTTACGCCGGCTACCTACACCCCTGGCGGCGCAACTCCGATTGGCATCCAAAACACCAACCCCGGCAAGCAGTTTCGCGGCATCCTGATGTGGCTGACCCGACCTGACGGCGTGTCGGTGGGCACGTGGACCGTGACCGCCGGGTTTCAGCTGTGCCAATCGTCATTGATGCATACCAGCAGCGCCGCCAAAGCACAGCGAACGTTCTCCTACCTTCCGCCCACCACAGAATCCGCCACGCTAACGCTGCATGCCGTGGTGGTCGAAGAATGCGGCCTGGCCACGTGCCGCACCGCGCATCCTTTTTTCAACACGGTCAGCATCCCGTCCATCGGCGTCATGAACGTGGATGCCAGCGCGATGGCTACCCGCTATGACCCCGGCACGGATGGCGTGTTGCTGCTTCGCTATTTGCTGGGCTACACCGGTACATCGCTCACCGCGGGCGCATTGGGTAACCTGCCCTCGCGCGACGCCGCGCAAATCGTGACGCACCTGAACGCTAATCGTGCGCTGCTGGATGTCGATGGCGATGGCAATGTGTCTGCGCTCACCGATGGCCTGTTAATCATGCGCTACCTGTTAGGTCTGCGCGACGGCCCGCTCACACGCGGCGTCAATATCGGCAGCCTGACGCCCACTCAGATCGCGGCACGCATAGCGCTCGTCGCGCCGTAGCGACACCGCACGAGACGCCAGCGATAGGCGACTCTAAAATCTGGTTACGATGTGTTGCATCAAAACCCGGCGTAAAACGATTCAGGCGTATCAAACCGAGCTATGGTTGCTCTGTCAAACAGAGGTCAAAAATCTGGCCTCGGTCAGCCATGGAAGGGAACCCACATGATGCACTCCACCCTGCACGCCTGCATGCGTCGCGCCCCCCCGCTTTCAACGTGGGCGCGATACCTGATCCTCGCGCTGCTGACGAATGCCTGCGCCCTGCCAGCGTGGCCCCAGAGCGCGACCAATGGCCGCACGCTCTACACCACGCCGCAAGTGGCCGGCCGGAACAGTTGCTCGGCGGGCGCATGCCACGGACCAGACCCGACGACCAACCAAAACCGCATCAAAAACGGTGCCAACAGCCCGAGCACCATCCTCGCCGCCATCAACGGTGGCGTGTCCGACATGAGCTTTTTGAAGGGCAAATTGTCGTCTGCGCAATTGGCCGATCTCGCCGCCTACATTGCCAACCCGAACGCCACTAA
>JANXNO010000467.1 GCA_025354075.1 Burkholderiales bacterium
CGTTGACAAAACTTCGCAGCGCACGCAATTCAGCCTGTACCGCAGACCAATCCGTCGCACCGGGCGTCGCGATAGCCACCGCGACCAGCTTTTCCCTTGGAGAGGAAAGCGTGACTGGCACAACCCACATCAAGCCATGCGCAAACGTTGCCGCCAACGCCTGCGGGTTGCCGAGCGATTTAAGACCCGAGCGCAATCGCTGGTGCAATCGCCAGAACTCAACGGCCGCTTCGCTTATCGCTTCGATATCTACGAGTTGCCCGGCTTCCGCCCACACCATGCCGGAGTCGCTATCCACCAACGCGATGCCGTGCACGCCGCGAATCGCGGCGATACGGTTGACGCAAGCGAGGTACTGTTCGATAAACATCTGTACGGGCATCGCGGCTTACGCCTTAGCCAACACCAGTGCGGTCTGTCGTGCGCTGTACGTCACAGCTCCCAACAAAGCTTGCTCGTCGGCGACCACCGTCAAAATAAGGATATGGTCGGGATGGCGAATTTCTACCATCACAATCTGCCCTTTGTCCGCTTCGATAAAGATGCCGCGACAGGCGCCGCTTAGCGTTTCGTCCCCAATGACCGCGCCGATTGCAGCAATCGAGCTTGCCATGGCTGCAAGCCTGGAGCTCTGCGCCGCATCGCGGGCTCGCGCCGCTACTTCAAAGCCGTCGGCCGTCGATATCACCACTGCAACAGCACCCAATATCTCCGCCATCAATCGGGACGCGTGAAAGTCCGCAATTTGTGTAAATGCTGGTGAAACGTTGATCTCAGACATTAACCCACACTCTTAAAGTTGTTCGACGCACGCCGGTACAGGCGGACGCAGCAAAAAATGAGCCTGTGAAAATTCATCATCGTGACTCAAGCTGGGTCAAGAGCAAATCCACCAGCAGCAGGACCTGATCGCGCTCACGAGCGTCCACTGGCACGATGGGGCAAACCACGCCTTTGGCTTGGGCCGCAATGGATAGCTCATCAATGCTTGGCGCAGGATGGCTCTCGCTGCGTCCGACGCCGATGACGCAGGCGGTGCGAGCAATCAGCGTCGAGAAACTCTCCAGATACAGCTGAAGATCAGCCACCGGGTCAGGCGTCGAGTTGTCGGTTAATACGATTAAGCCAATCGCTCCCTTGGCGAGAATTTCCCACATAAAATCGAAGCGCTCTTGCCCAGGCGTGCCATAAATTCTGAGCGTGTCACCATTTTCGAGCGCGAGTTCGCCGAAATCCATGCCGACCGTGGTGCGATCCTTTGCTACCGATGTGTCGTTATTCTGAACGTCAGTGACGATTGGCGGCACGTCGCTGATCGCAGCAATCGCCGTGGTTTTTCCAGCACCCATCGGGCCGGTAATCAGCAGTTTGTACTCAGCCATGCGCGCACGAAACAAGCCAGGTTATTTTGATCACTTTGTCACTTCCAATGGCGTCACGCCGATTCCCAGACGACGCCGAATTCGCCCCCAGAGACTATTCACAGGCTGCTCAGTCTGGCTTGATTTGGCCGGAATCTGTTCACTCGTGGCCGGCGTTGCAAATACCCGCAGGCCCATCGTGGCGGGGGCGACGTCTTTAGGGTTTGGTGCAGGATTGATGGCGGCGGCACGAGGCGTCGAAACATTGTCGTCGCCCGCGAACGTCAATCGCGATTCGTGAATCAATCTGGCCGACGACAAGAGCCGCAGCAATTGATCACAAACGGCTTCGTCCTGCGCCGATTTCGCCACCAAATCCGCAAATGTCGTGGGTCTTGCCGCAAGCACTGCCGCAATACGCACAAATCGCTTGTCGATACGAAGCAGTTCAAGGGTGGGCCAGCGCAGCAATGTGAAAATGGTTTCGCCTTCGGGGGCCGGTTGCCCGCCTGCAGCGCGCAACTGCGATATCTCGTCGCCAGCGAGGTTCAGCGCCAGTAACACGGCCGAAACGCGCAGCGGACGCATCAGGTGCTTCGGGGCTGCCTCCGCCGTACCGACCAGAATATGAACACGATTGCGCAGCGCTTTCTCGCTGATATTGAAACCGTCGCTAACCGGCTCGTAACCGACCACCATGACGTCAGCCGTATCCGATGCCTCGTAGCGCCATTGATGGCGCAGCGAATCCATCAAAAAGCGAGCGAGCGACTTGAATACGAGTTCGTCTTGCAGGGTGGCATGCCGCACCGCGAAGCTGTACTGGCTTTTGCTCCCCATTCCGTTCAATCCCTGTGACATGATCGCGCTTACCGCGAAGACCGGAGATGTTGCACACCAATGAACTGTGTCACGACACCCGCATCATTTCGCACCGGCGAGACGAACAATTCATTAAAAAAAATAGAGCCGTCTTTTCGGTAATTTCGCAACAACGCATGCCCGTTGACCTCTCGCTTGATCGCGTCTCGAAGCTGAGGCAAGTCAGGCTGATCGGTTTCGGCGCCCTGGAGAAAGCGACAGTTACGCCCAACCACCTCAGCGGCGCTGTAGCCGCTCATTCGCTCAAACACGGAGTTGACGTAAATGATTGGCATATCGGGTCGCAACGCGTCCGATATCACAACGCCCGCGTTCAGTGCCTCCCATTGACGGCTACTGCGGTCGAGATCGGCGATGAGTTGCGCCCGCTTGAGCAACGTTTCATCGGTGACGGCCAACACCCTGAAGCGCTCTCCGCTGTGATAGCGCAGGGTCGTGGCCTGGATCGACAAATCTACGCGTTTGTAATCTCGCTGAAATACGTGTGAACGTTTGCCATCAGCATCTGGCGTAACTGCCCATTTCATGAGTTCAGCGTCTGCCACGATGTGCTTGCCCAACCGTTCAAACGAAGCGCCGAAGAGCATCTCTTGCGGGATGGCGAATTGCTCAGCGAGAACCGCGTTTGCGCTGAGCAATTCGCCTGTAGCGTTGAGTAAACACATTCCTAGTTGGGCGGATTCCAGCCACGCCCAAAGCAACTCTTTTTCGAACAGATCTTCGGGCCGGGCTACAGTTTTTTTTAAAGTCATACTCCGAAATGCTGATCTTACGTGCGATGACATTCAGCCCGCACCTCGATGTCGCAATCGAGAAGATCAATCGTGATTTTTTAGATAACTAGTTTAACACCTGCAAATCACTACCGTCCGTATTTCTCCCACGCGTTTCGCGATTAAGAAACTTCGTGTCGCGACCCCGTCTGACCCATGAATAAATCGACCCTGCTGAGCCCGTCACGGAAAGCGGCTTCATCAAACATAGGGTCGTTAAGCTCAAGCAGTGGGGTAGTCCGTGTAACCATCTTGCCCTTCGCTGTAGAACGTCTTGGGGTTCGCTGCGTTCAGCGGCGCGTCGCGCAACAAGCGCTCTGGCAAATCAGGGTTACCAATAAACGGCACGCCGAACGCGATGGCATCGGCCGAACCATGCGCCACCGCATCAATCGCCATCGCGCGATCATATTTATTGTTGGCGACGTAGGTGACGCCTGCGGCGGTCAAGGTTTTTTTCGCCCATGCGAAATCGAAGCCCGTGAGGTCGCGCGCGCCGCCGGTATTGCCTTCGATGAAATGCACGAACGCAATGCTACGTTTTGCGAGGGCTTCGACCAGCGCGCCGTACGTTGCCTGCGTATTGCTATCGGGTGTCGCGTTGTTAGCGGCGGTGACTGGCGACAGGCGGATGCCAACGCGTTCTTTGCCCCACACCGATATTGCGGCGTCGACAACGTCGAGCGTGAAGCGAATGCGGTCTTCGATTGATCCACCAAATTCGTCGGTGCGTTTGTTTGAGCTGTCGCGAATAAATTGCTCAAGCAGATAGCCGTTGGCGCTGTGAATTTCTACGCCGTCGAAGCCCGCACGTTTGGCGACTTCTGCGGCGTGCCGATACGCCGCGATGTACGCTTTGACTTCCGTCGTTTCAAGCCCGCGAGCGGCGATGCGCTCGGTCTTGCCATTCTGCGTGTAGAGCGTGCCACCGGGGTTGTAGCCGGTGCTGGCGGTGACGGGCAACACATGATCCGGTTGCAAATCAGGATGCGAAATCGCGCCGACATGCCACAACTGCGCGACGATCTTGCCGCCTTTGGCGTGCACTGCGGCAGTGGCCAACTTCCAGCCCGCCTCCTGCTCGGGGCTGTAGATACCCGGCGTGCCGACGTAGCCCTTGCCAGTGGGCAACACCTGAGTGGCTTCCGACACAATGAGGCCCGCGCTCGCACGTTGACCGTAATACTCGGCGATAAGCGCATTCGGCGCATCGGTACCGGGGGTAGCGCGGCAGCGCGTGAGCGGCGCCATGAAGACGCGGTTTTTGGCTTCAATTGCGCCGACGTGAATAGGCGAAAACAGGGTGGTGGGATTAGATGACATGCTTTGAAAATGGACTAAAAGAGGCGATGCCGCCGATATTCTCTAAACTTTGGGGCGAAACGCCGTTAATCCAAGTCAATATTCAGGGGAAAAATTGTGGTTTCGATGACCCGATTGTTTTTTGCTACCTGCTCCGTTGCGTGCGCGATGGTAGCGACCGCGCAGCCGTTTCCAACGCGACCCGTGACGCTGATCGTGCCCGTAACACCTGGCGGATCGACCGATTTGATGGCGCGGCAAATCGCCGAACCGCTGGCAAAAGCGTTCGGGCAGCCGGTGATCGTCGAGAACCGGCCCGGGGCGTCCGGCAACATCGCAGCGAGCTACGTTGCGAAGTCGAAGCCTGACGGCCACACCTTGCTCGCTGCGTATTCCGGCTTTCATGCCGCCAACCCGTTTCTCTACAAAAACCTCGACTGGGATCCGCTTAAAAGCTTCACGCCGATTGCGCTGATCATCAATTCGGCGCAAGCAATTGCGGTGACCGACAAGCTGCCCGTAAAGAGCTTCAAGGAGTTGATCGCGTACGCAAAGGCCAATCCTGGCAAACTGAATTACGGCACGGCAGGCCCCGGTTCGTTGCACCATATATCCGGCGCGCTGCTCGAACAATTGGCGGACACAAAGATGACTCCGATTGCTTACAAGGGCACCGGGCCCGCCGTGACCGACCTCGCCGCAGGCAACGTCGACATCGTCATCACCACACCGCCCGGCGTTATTCCGCTTGCGCAGACAGGCAAAATTCGCATCCTCGCCGTGACCGGCAACAAGCGCGTGCCGTCATTGCCCAATGTGCCGAGCGCAGCGGAAGAAGGCTTTCTGAATTTCTCGGTTGATGCCTGGTTTGGTTTTGTGGCACCGATGGGCACGCCGCCCGAGGTGGTCAAACGGCTCGCTGATGAAATGGCGAAAGCGGTGCAAGGTGAAGGGTTCAAAAAAGGCGTGGAAGCCGCGGGCGGCACCGTGCAGTTTCAGGGCACGGCACAGTTTGATGCGACCATTCGCAGCGACATTCAGATGTTCGGGCGGGTGATCAAGGCGGCCAATATTTCGGCAGAGTAAACGCGCTATTGCCGCGTTCTTTTTTTCTACGTGCCCTGTGGTTTCAGCGCGACACTTCGAAGGTGTGATGGACGTAACAATACTTGGCTGGATCGCAGCCGTTCTTCTAATCGTTGTCGGCATTGCGGGCACGGTGCTGCCCGCGTTGCCGGGGACGATTCTGGTACTTGCCGGAATCGTGCTCGGTGCCTGGCTCGACGATTTCTCGCGGGTGAAACCGTGGGTGGTGTCGATCATCGCGGTGCTGGCGGTGCTCGCTTGGGTCACCGACTACATTGCAACGGTCATGGGCGCAAAAAGAGCCGGGGCCAGCACGCTGGCGATTGTGGGTGCGGCATTGGGAACGATTGTCGGCATTTTTATGGGCTTGATCGGCGTGCTGTTCATGCCGTTCGTGGGCGCGGTGATCGGTGAGTACATCGCACAGAAAAATGCCAGGCAGGCGGCAAAAGTCGGCCTCGCTACCTGGCTCGGGCTACTGATCGGCACCGTGGTGAAACTGGTGCTGGTGTTCGTGATGGTGGGTATTTTCGCGGCGGCGCTGCTGTTGAGCGCGTAGCAAAATAGTCAGAGGAAAGGGCGCAGGGCGATGGGCAAGACGAGGCTGGAAGCCTTCAGCGACGGCGT
>JANXNO010000507.1 GCA_025354075.1 Burkholderiales bacterium
GTGGAATCGCCTCTCCAATGTCGTCTCGAACATCAAGCTGTCGCTGAACGACCCGCAATGGGGTCGCAAGCCGGGCTCCGATTCTGGCAGCAGCGGCGACAAGCCAGCGGGCAGCACGCCGCCGCCACCTCCTCCAAGTCCGACACCTCCGCCGCCTCCATCGGGCAACAAGCCTAGCGGCCCGCCTGATCTCGATGAACTCATGAAAAAAGTGAATGATCGTGTTGGCGAGATTTTTGGCGGCAAAAAAGGCCCGAAAAAACTGGGCACAGGCGGCGGCAACGGTGGCCCAAAATTCCCGACGATTAGCCCGAAATTTGCAGCGGGCGGTCTCGTCATCGCGGCCATCATTGGCGTGTTGCTGTGGCTCGCCACCGGCTTCTACATCGTCGACGAGGGCAAACGTGGCATCGTGCAACGCTTCGGCAAATACGTCGAAACCACCGACGCCGGCCCGCGCTGGCACTTTCCGTGGCCCATTGAAGCCGCGACGATCATCAATTTGAATCAGGTGCGTTCGGTTGAAATCGGCGCCAAAGGTTCGGGCCGCACCCGCGACGCTAAGCAGGCGCAGATGCTGACCGAAGATCTGAATATCATCGACATCGCGTTTGCCGTGCAATACACGCTGTCCGACGCCAAAGCATTCCTGTTCAACAACCGCAAGCCAGAAGATGCCGTGGTGCAGGCCGCCGAGACCGCCATGCGCGAAGTCGTTGGCAAGCGCAAGATGGACTTTCTGCTCAATCAGGGTCGCGAAGAATTCGCCGGTGCGACGCAAAAGCTCATGCAGCAATTGCTGGATCGTTACGGCACCGGCATAACCATCAGCAAGTTGAATTTGCAGGCGGTGGCCGCACCTGAAGCCGTGAACGAATCGTTCCAGGACGTGGTCAAGGCCCAGCAGGATCGGGACCGTCAGGTCAACGAAGGCCAGGCGTACGCCAATCGTGTGATTCCTGAAGCTCGCGGTCGTGCGTCACGCTTGCTTGAAGAAGCGTCGGGCTACGAGCAAAGCGTGTTGACCCGCGCGCAGGGCGATGCCGCACGCTTCACGTCTATCGTGGGCGAGTACAACAAGGCACCGGGCGTGACCCGTGAACGCCTGTACATCGACATGATGCAATCAGTGCTCGGCAATACGAGCAAAGTGTTCGTCGATCAAAAGCAGGGCCAAAGCCTGCTCTATTTGCCGCTCGACAAACTGATGGACAGCACGCGTGCTGCAGCAGCCGGCCCGGTCGCGCTGCCTGAGGCGACCCGTCCAGCGCTGCCTGATCCCGCAGCGGCGGTCGATCCCGCCAATGGTCGTACACCCGCGCGAGATGCGACACGCGGTGGCCGTGAGACTCGCAATTAATAGGAGCCCATCATGAACAAAATCGCTCCCGTCCTTACCGCATTTCTGGTTGCCATCTTCGCGTTTTCGCAGACGCTGTTTATCGTCGACGAACGTGAATTCGCAATGGTTCGCCAGTTGGGCGAAGTAGTCGCCATCAAAGACCAGCCCGGTCTGAATTTCAAACTGCCGTTCATTCAAAACGTCAGCAAATACAGCAAACAAATCCTGACGCTGGACAGCCCGGACTCCGAACGCTTCAACACCAAAGAGAACCAGCCGGTGCAGGTGGACTCCTTCGTGAAATGGCAAATCGTCGACGCGAAAGAGTTTTATCGCGCTGTCGGTGGCGACGAGAAGCAGGCCGAGCGCCGCATCGGACAGACCATCACGTCCCTGTTGCGCGAAGAGTTCGGTCGTCGCACGCTGCTCGAAGTGATTTCCGGCGATCGTGAAAAAATCATGGCGTCGGTGCGTGAATCGGCAGAAGCCGATGCGAAAAAAGTCGGCGCCAAGATCATCGACGTGCGCCTGAAACGCATCGATTTTGACGACTCGGTGTCGACCCGCGTGTTTGATCGTATGCGCTCGGAGCGGCAACGCGTAGCCGCAGAGGCCCGCTCAAACGGCGCGGCCGAAGGCGAGCGCATCAAGGCCGACGCCGACAAACAGGCGCAGGTGATTCTGGCAGACGCCTACAAAAAAGCACAGGAAATGCAGGGTAGCGGAGACGCCAAAGCTGCGGCTGTTTACAGCGCTGCATACGGTCAGAACGCAGAGTTCTATTCGTTCTACCGCAGTCTGGATGCGTACAAAGCCACGTTCAAAAACAAGTCAGATGTGATGGTGCTCGACCCGAGTAGCGACTTCTTCAAGTACCTGAAGCAGAGCGGCGCGAAAGGCAAATAGTTTGCTGTTCGTGTTGCGCTCGAACCACCGTTAAGTGGAGTTTTTTGCTGCGCTGTGCCTCGTGCTCGTCATCGAGGGCTTGCTGCCCTTCATCGCGCCTAGAGTGTGGCGCGAAACGATGACCAAAGTTGCGCAGTTGAACGACGGTCAGCTACGAATGGTCGGGCTTTTATCCATTGTCGTCGGGCTGGTTTCGTACTGGATTACGATGGCCCTGATCGGATAGGCATCTTTCATCAGCTTTGCGCTGTGATGGCGTTAGCGCTGGGCATCACACAGGAAAAATGCGATAGTCGAATTTATCCATTTAATCGGTCGAGCCCACGTAGGACGGGCGCTTCCGCCCAGAGCTACTGATACATTGGCGCTGCTTTGCTAGCGCGACAGCGACGAAATATGCGCCTCGGACATGTATTCAGCGCTTTGCATTTCAGTCAATCGCGATGTGGTTCGGCTGAACTCATTGAGCACCCGCCGAGTGTCGCTATCGGTCAGTGCGTCGCCCACTTTTGAGATGTCGGCCAACGATGCCGCCGCGCTTATGATGAGCTTCACGCGATGGTCATACAGCACATCCACCAGCAGCGTAAAACGGCGGATCACATTGGCGTCTTTCGTGTCCAGCATCGGCACATTGGACAGCAGCAACGCATGATTGGCCTGCGCCAGCTCTAAATAATCGTTTTGTGAACGCGGGGTTTCGCAAAGCGCGGCGAACTCAAACCAGATTACTTTGGCCGCCCGCTTGCGCAGCGCAATTTCGCGGCCATACAGCGTTATTTTTGTGTCGGGCCAGGGTTTATCGGTCGCCAGACGAGAAAACGTTGCGGCAAGCCGCTTATCGGCCTCAGCACCCAACGGCCAGTGATACACGTTGTCCTGCTCCAGCGTGCGGCGGCGATAGTCCACGCCGCTGTCCACCTCAACGACGTCCATGTTCTCTTTGATGAGCGCGATGGTTGGGACAAAATTTTGTCGCTGCAAGCCGTCAGGATAGAGTTTGTCCGGCGCATAGTTCGAGGTCATAACGAACACAATGCCGTGCTCGAAACAATGCGACAACAACCGCCCCAAAATCATCGCATCAGCGATGTCGCTGACGTGAAATTCATCAAAGCAAATTAAGCGATATTTTTTGGCCAGGCCCTCGGCGACCGCTATGAGCGGATCGGCCTCATGCTTCAGGCCGCGCAGCTCCTCATGAACACTGCGCATGAAGGCGTGAAAGTGAACACGAGTTTTGCGCCGGTGCTTTGATGCGCCATAAAACGCATCCATCAAAAAGCTTTTGCCACGGCCCACACCGCCATACAAATAGACCCCGCGCGGCACATCGGGACGCACAAATATGCGGCCGATCATGGTGGCACGCGTTCGACGAAGCGCTGTCAACTCGTCATTGAGCCGCAGCAGGCGATCCGCTGCGCGCTGTTGCGCATCGTCAAGCGTGATTCCGCGTTCTTCACAGAGCTTTTGTAGGGCGAGGCGCATCGTTATCAGTAATCAATCGGGAGCCACAAGATCACATATTCAACGTACGCTTGTCCACCGCCAATGCAGCCTCTTTCGTTGCCTCTGACAAGGTCGGATGGGCATGACAAATGCGTGCGATGTCTTCCGAAGAGGCGCCGAATTCCATCGCCATCACGCCCTCGGCAATCAGCTCGGAAGCCATCGGCCCGATCACATGCATGCCGAGCACTTTGTCGGTCTTCGCGTCCGCGATGATCTTCACAAACCCGTCGGTATTGCCCAACGCCCGTGCGCGACCGTTCGCCATGAACGGGAAGCTACCGGCCTTGTAAACAACGCCTGCCGCCTTCAATTGCTGCTCGGTCTGGCCGACCCATGCGATTTCGGGCGAGGTGTAGATGACCCAAGGAATGCAGTTGAAATCGATGTGGGGATGTTGGCCTGCGAGGCGCTCAGCGACAGCGACGCCTTCTTCTTCGGCCTTGTGCGCGAGCATCGGGCCGCGCACGACGTCGCCGACCGCCCACACGTTCGCAGCAGTGGTCTTGCAATCGCCGTCGACCGTGATGAAGCCGCGCTCGTCAAGCTTCACACCGGCTGCGTCTGCGTTCAAACCATTGGTGTTCGGCACGCGACCAATGGAGACGATGAGTCGATCAAACGTGACGTTTTCCGTCTTGCCGTCTGCCGTGGTGTATTCCACCGAGACGTTGTTTTTGCCTGGTTTGATCGCGCCGACTTTGACGCCGAGGCTGATTTTCAAGCCCTGCTTGGTGAACAGTTTCAGCGCCTCTTTCGCGACCTGCTCGTCTACTGCACCGAGGAAGGTCGGTAACGCTTCCAGCACCGTCACGTCAGCGCCAAGGCGACGCCACACCGAGCCCATTTCGAGTCCGATCACGCCGGCGCCGATCAGGCCGAGTGACTTGGGCGTTTCGCCGATACGCAGCGCACCGTCGTTCGACAGGATGAATTTTTCGTCAAATGCAGCACCGGGCAACGCACGCGCGTTCGAGCCCGTAGCGATGATGATGTGTTTGCCTTGAATGCTGGTCTTGGCAGGTTCGGTGACGTCAATCTGGTACACGCCATCCGTCGCCGAGCCAGCGAACGACCCGCGGCCATGAAAGAACGTGACCTTGTTCTTCTTGAATAGATACAGGATGCCGTCGTTGTTCTGTTTGACGACTGTGTCCTTGCGCGCAAGCATCTTCGTCACGTCCATCTTAACGCCGGACGCCGTGATGCCATGCTCCGCGAAATGATGCTGTGCGTGGTCAAAATGTTCCGACGATTGCAGCAAAGCTTTCGACGGAATGCAGCCCACGTTGGTGCACGTGCCACCCGGTGCAGGCTTGCCTGCCGCGTTCTTCCAATCGTCGATGCAGGCAGTCTTGAAGCCGAGCTGCGCGGCACGGATGGCAGCAACATAGCCACCTGGGCCGCCACCGATTACTACTACGTCAAATTGATCCATATCCATATCTTTCGTAGGGTGGGCAACCCGTGCCCACCAATCCTTCAATCAATTGCTGCGGTGGGCACGGGGTGCCTACCCTACCCGGCTGGCGTTGAGGGTCGCACGAGGTCAGTTCCACAATAGCGGCACTTGATAGCCTCGGTCTTTATTGCTTCAGCGCAGGCTGGGCATTTCCTAAACGTACCGGTAGAAACACCAGAAGCCTCTATTGCCCGTTCATTTTTTTTTACGACCAGCGACGCTATGAATCCAAATGGTCCGAACAGGAATCCGATAATGAACCAACCAAACCCGCCAAGTCCTTTATTGGCCCCGACGATCGCGCTCAAAACGGCAAATGCAATCCACGATAAAAACCATTCCATGCTCTTACCTCACTACCGGTCAGTTAATGTGCGTGTATTTTTTGGATCAACACGAATCGCCCTTGAAGCAATCACAAATCCAGCAACAACCGCGCCGGATCTTCCAAAGCCTCTTTCATCGCCACCAACGCCAACACAGCTTCACGTCCATCAATAATCCGATGGTCGTAACTCATGGCCAAGTAGTTCATCGGGCGGATCACAATCTGGCCGCCTTCGACCACGACGCGATCCTTCGTGGCGTGGACACCGAGAATCGCGCTTTGCGGCGGGTTGATGATCGGCGTTGACAGCATTGAGCCGAAGGTGCCACCGTTCGAGATCGTGAACGTGCCGCCGGTCAACTCTTCGATGCCTAGCTTGCCTTCGCCAGCGCGTTTGCCGTATTCAGCAATTTTCTTTTCGATCTCGGCAATGCTCATCTGGTCGCAGTCGCGCAGGATGGGCACGACGAGGCCACGCGGTGAGCCCACAGCAATGCCGATGTCGTAATAGCCGTGATACACGATGTCATTGCCGTCGATGGAAGCGTTGACCACCGGGTACATTTTGAGCGCGTGTACAGCGGCCTTGACGAAGAAGCTCATGAAGCCAAGCTTGACGCCGTGGACTTTTTCGAACTTGTCTTTGTACGTGGTGCGCAGATCGATCACTGGCTTCATGTTGACCTCGTTGAACGTGGTCAGGATGGCAGCGGTGGATTGGCTTTGCACCAAACGCTCGGCCACGCGCATGCGCAGACGAGTCATCGGTACGCGCTGCTCGGGGCGGTTGCCAAGCGGTACGTTTACCGGAGGCGCGAACACAGGCGCAGCAGCGGGCTTGGTCGCAGCAGGTGCCGGTGCTGCTTTGGCCTCCACAGCAGCAATCACGTCGCCCTTGGTGATACGGTCACCACGACCGGTGCCCGACACGCTCGCAGCGTCAATGCCCTGATCGGCCATCATCTTCTTCGCCGCAGGCAGCGCGCCGGGAGCGGATGCAGCGGCAGGTGTTGCCGCGGGTGCAGGTACCTGCGCTGGCTCAGCGGCGGCGGGAGCTGCAGCACCCGCCTTTGCTTCGGTATCAATCACGCCAAGCACCACGCCTGATGTCACCGTCGCACCCGGTTGAACCTTGATTTCAACCAGCACGCCATCGCCCTGAGCAGGCGTTTCGAGCACGACTTTGTCGGTCTCGATGTCACATAGGTTCTGGTCACGTTTGACGGCGTCGCCCGCTTTG
>JANXNO010000527.1 GCA_025354075.1 Burkholderiales bacterium
GACCAACAGCGTGGAATCGAACCACAAGCCCGACACAAAGATTCGCTGCATCGACGTGACGCCGAGCGGGTTCAAGTTGGTCGAGGTGGTGGCAGGTTTATCGCGCGATGAACTCATGTCGCTTTCGAACATCAATTTCACATAGGGTGCGCTATGCGCACCAACCGTTCGTGCCTTCAGTAATGGCGTCGACGACAAACCCTAGGTGCGCAGAGCGCACCCTATAAACTCTCCACTATTCATCGCCTATAACGCACGCAAAATGAACGCTTACATCGTCGACGCCCTCCGCACTCCCATTGGTCGCTACGGCGGCGCGCTGTCGTCGGTGCGCACCGATGACCTCGGCGCGATTCCGATTCGCGCTTTGATGGCGCGTCATCCCAATCTCGATTGGTCTGCAATTGATGATGTGATCTACGGCTGCGCCAATCAGGCCGGTGAAGACAACCGTAACGTCGCGCGTATGGCGTTATTGCTGGCGGGTTTGCCGCAGCTGGTGCCGGGTGCCACGATCAACCGGCTGTGTGGCTCGGGCCTCGACGCGTTAGGCACAGCCGCGCGCGCGATCAAGGCTGGCGAAGCACACATGATGATCGCGGGCGGCGTCGAGAGCATGAGTCGTGCACCGTTTGTGATGCCCAAGGCTGACACTGCATTTGCGCGCAACAATGCCGTGTACGACACGACCATCGGCTGGCGTTTCATCAATAAGCTGATGAGGGATAAATACGGCGTGGACTCGATGCCTGAAACGGCCGAGAACGTCGCTACGGAATACAAAATCGAACGCGAAGCGCAGGACACAATGGCACTGGCCTCGCAATTAAAAGCCGTGGCCGCGCAGCGAAATGGCTTCTTTGACGGCGAAATTACGCCGGTCACCATCGCGCAGAAAAAAGGCGACCCAGTTGTGGTGAGCAAAGACGAGCATCCGCGCGACACGTCCATGGAGGCGCTTGCTAAACTCAAGCCCATCGTGCGTCCCGATGGCACTGTCACTGCGGGGAACGCCAGCGGCGTCAACGACGGATCGTGCGCGATTCTGGTGGTGTCTGAGGCCGCGCTCAAAACTCACAACCTCACACCGCGCGCTCGAGTGGTGGGCATGGCGACGGCGGGCGTATCACCGCGCATCATGGGCATCGGGCCCGCGCCTGCGGCGAAAAAAGTGCTGGCGCTGACGGGCCTCACCGTCAATCAGATGGACGTGATCGAACTCAACGAAGCCTTCGCCGCACAGGGCCTCGCCGTGCTGCGCGAATTGGGCGTCGCGGACAATGACAGTCGCGTCAATCCTAATGGCGGCGCGATTGCGCTTGGCCATCCGCTCGGCGCATCGGGCGCGCGGCTGGCGACGACGGCGGTGAATCAGCTGCATAAAACCGGTGGTCGTTATGCGCTGTGTACGATGTGTATCGGCGTCGGTCAGGGTATCGCCGTCGTTCTGGAACGCACGTAGCAGCTTTTCCGTTAAATGGCGTTCATTAAGGGGCTAGAGGCCTAATAATTCATTTATCGACTTATAAATATTTCGAGCGGTAGGCCTAGCTGCTGAGCCAATTTCGGTAAAAAGCTGTACGCAAAATTTCACGAAATCGCGAGAACAAAACGCGGGTTACACTGGCACCTGAATTCACTACTGAGACTTCGCTGCATGTGGGACATTATCAAGGCGGCAGGCTGGCCAATCTGGCCGCTTATTTTCGTATCCATCGTCGCACTGGCGCTCATCATTGAGCGGGCATGGACACTGCGGCGCGCGCAGATTATTCCACCCGGTCTGGTCGATAAAGTCATCGCGGAATACAAGAAAAAAGGGCTGACGCAGGAGTTGGTCGATTTGACGGCCGGTCAGGGGCCGATGGGGCAGATCCTCGCGGCAGGTCTTGCCAATATCAAGTCGCCGCGTCCGGTGGTGAAAGAAGCGCTCGAAGAAACCGGCAGCGTCATCGGTCACGGTCTTGAAAAGTATCTCAACGCCATCGGCACCATTTCGGCTGCCGCGCCGCTCATGGGGCTGCTCGGCACCATCATCGGAATGATCGAAATTTTCGGCAGTACGGGCAGCGCAGGTGTTGATCCAGCGCGCCTGGCGAACGGTATTTCTGTTGCGCTGTACAACACCGCGATGGGCATCATCGTGGCGGTGCCGACGCTGATGTTCTATCGCTATTTTCGTGGCAAGGTGGACTCGCTGTTGATCGAAATGGAGCAGCAGGCCACCCGCATGGTGGATATTCTTCATGGGGATAGGGCGAAGTGAACTTCCGTCGAGGCCGCTTTCGTGAAGAGCCAGAGATCAACTTCATTCCGTTGATCGACGTATTGCTGGTCGTGCTGATTTTTTTGATGGCATCGACGACTTACAGCAAGTTCACTGAACTCAAAATTTCGTTGCCGGAAGCGGACGCAGAGAAGCAGACGCAGCGACCCAAAGAAGTAAACGTCGGCATTGATGCTGCGGGCAAGTACGCGCTTAATAAGCAGGTCTTCTCGTTCAGCGGCGTGAACGCGCTGGCGCAAGCACTTAAAGAGGCCGCTAATGGCGTGGCCGATCCAGTGATCATCATCAATGCGGACGCGGCCGCCAAACATCAAGACGTAGTTCACGTCATGGAAGCGGCACGGTTGGCGAACTTTCCCAACATCACGTTTGCCACGCAAACCGCCACAGCGCCGGGCAAATAGCGAGCAGGCTCGCTTGTAGCCACCCTACCTACCGCAGGCAAAGTCAACCAACAGCATGATGCTTCCCGCGCTGCTAGAGAAATCCTGGTGGAACAAACAGCCGACTTGGCTGGCGTCCGCGCTGATGCCCCTGTCGTGGCTGTACGGTGTGGTGATTGCAACGCGACGGACGCTCTATCAACGTGGCGTTTTCCGGCGCTCACATCCCGGCGTGCCGGTGATCGTGGTTGGCAATATCGTGGTCGGTGGGGCAGGCAAAACGCCGGTGGTGCAAGCGGTTGTGCGTTGCCTGCAACACGCGGGCTATACCCCTGGTATCGTCAGTCGCGGCTATCCGGTAAGCCCGAAACGGCCTCGCAGCGTGAGCATACGTTCGATTCCGTCTGACGTGGGTGACGAGCCGCTGCTACATTTCGCGCTGGGCGTGCCGGTGGAGGTCTGTGCCGACCGGGTCGCTGCCGCCGAAAGTCTGCTCGAAAAACATCCCGAGGTAGATGTCATCGTCGCTGACGACGCCATGCAGCACTACGCATTAATGCGCGACATCGAAATCGAGGTCGTCAGTGCCGAGCGACGTTACGGCAACGGCCGGTTGCTGCCCGCAGGGCCACTGCGTGAACCGCGCAAGCGTGCGCGTGAGGCAACGCTGCGGCTCATGCCCGCTTGGCAGACGCCATCAGGCGCTTACAAGGACGGCAATCATCATGTCGTGCGTCGCAAGCTGGGTGAGCCTTACGCACTGGTCGAGCCTACGCGAAAAACGCCATTTTCGACCTTCGCGCAATCGCGGCCAGCGGTGGTGGCGGGCATAGCCAGTCCGCGTCAGTTCTACGATGCGTTGACTCGGGCGGGTGTTCAGGGGCAGCTGTTTCCATTTCCGGATCATCACGCGTTTCGCAAAAGCGACTTTGCGTCGTTGGGTGATCGCGCCATCCTGATGACTGAGAAAGACGCGCCCAAGTGCCAGTTGTTTGCCGATCACCGCATGTGGGTGGTGCCGTTGACGGTGCATCTAGCACCGGAGACCAAGCGTAAACTTCTGCGACTCGTGCGCGATGCACGTGCCGTCTACGCTGAGGAATTGCCCGATACCCATGGACCCGAAACTGCTTGAAATTCTTGTCTGCCCTGTCACCAAAGGGCCGCTCATTTACGACAAAAATCGACACGAGCTCATCTCAAAGTCGGCGCGGCTTGCGTATCCGGTTCGTGATGACATTCCGGTGATGCTCGAAGAAGAGGCACGAAAACTCAGTCCGGAAGAGCTGGAAGCGCTGAATTGAGCTTCATCGTTGTGATCCCGGCGCGCTACGCTTCAACGCGCTTTCCGGGAAAACCGCTGATTGATTTGCACGGCAAGCCGATGGTGGTGCGCGTGGCGGAGCGAGCCGCACAATCCGCAGCTGCCCTCGTTGTTGTGGCAACCGATGATCAGCGCATTGCCAACGCTTGCGCTACGGCAGGTGTGAGCGTCGCCATGACGCGCAGCGATCACGCGACTGGCACGGATCGCCTGAGCGAAGTCGTGGCGCAGCTGGGGCTTTCTGACGACGCGGTGGTGGTCAATGTGCAGGGCGACGAGCCCCTGATTCCTGCCGCTGTGATTGATCAGGTCGCTGCCCTGTTGCAGCGACAAACGGACGCTGCAATGGCCACTTTCTGTCATCCAATTCACGATGTAGCCGATGCAGTCAATCCGAACGTCGTGAAATGTGTTTTGAACGAAGTCAATGACGCCATCTACTTCAGTCGTGCGCCGATTCCGTTTGCGCGCGATGCGTGGAGCGCTGGCGTGAATGCAATGCCAAACGGCCTGCCGATGTATCGACACATCGGCCTGTATGCTTATCGTGCGTCGTTTTTACGCGTTTTCCCGACGCTCGCGATTCCGGCCGTGGAACGGTTTGAAGCGCTGGAGCAGCTGCGTGCGCTCGCACATGGCTATCGAATTGCTGTTGCGGTGGTGGATGCGCCGCTACCGCCGGGCGTTGATACGCCAGAGGATTACCAACGGCTCCGAGAATGCTATTCAGTGAGCGGAGAAAGCTTTTTCACGTAGTGACGCGTTTCACC
>JANXNO010000529.1 GCA_025354075.1 Burkholderiales bacterium
CGGCGAATCGAGCAATATCCGATCAAACTGCGCGCCGTCCCACCAACTTTTCGGGTCTGCCGCATCCGCCGCGTGTGTCTCAGCATTAAGCCCCAATCGCGCAAAATTCTCGTCGACGCGCTTGATGCGCTCGGCATCGACATCGAGCGCCAGCAATTTGCAATCGGAGAGCTCCAGCACGTGCGCCGCCTTGCCGCCCGGAGCCGCGCAGGCATCCAGCACGCGCATGCCGTCCTTCGCATGCAGCAAGGGTGCTGCGAGTTGCGCCCCTGCATCCTGAATCGAAAACAGACCATCACGAAAACCGGGCAAGCGCTCCACGGGGCGCGGTCGTTTGAGCACGATCATCGTCTCCGACAACGCCTCGGCCTCGATTTTTTTCTCGGCAAACGAATCAAGCACCTGCGCCACGGTTGCGCGGCGGCGATTCACCCGCAGCGTCAGTGGGCCGTGCCCATTGCCGCCGCGCAAAATCGGCTCCCACCATTCGGGCTGCTCATTGCGCAGCCGCTCTACCCACCAGGTCGGGTGATTCCACATCCCCTCATCGCGCTCCATCGCCTTGGCCAGTGCGGCTTCCGGCGCACGCAGATAGTTGCGCAGCACCGCGTTGGAAAAACCTTTTGCGCCGCGATTTACGTTCTCAACTGCGGCCACCGCCTGCGACACGACCACGTGCGATGCCGTTTTTCCGTGTGAAAGCTGATAAATCGCAATCCATAAAATCGCCTCGATCAGCGGCTCTGGCTTGCTATGAACAAACTGGCGCACGATGCCACGCAATTCACCCAAAAAGCGCAACGTGCCGTAGGTCAAATCGGTCAAAGCAGCGCGCGTCGCGCCGTCAAAACCGGTGGTGTCGACGCGAGTCAGCGCGGCGTCGGCGTTGTTGCCTGCCAATACGGCCAGCACCGCCTCGCCCGCGCGGCGCTGCACCAGCGCCAACGCGACCGAAGGGGGTTTGGCTAGCCCACGCAGGTCAGTAGCGCCAGAAGCGGGCGGAGCGGAGGGTACGGCAGAGGCGGACGGGAAATTCATCGCGCGAAGGTTTGGCGCATATAGCGCGAACTGTGGATGCAACGCAGTGTAGCTGACGGTAACAGCTTTTGTGTAAAGTCCCTGTTCATATTGGGCATGGGGGCAATAATTGCCAAAAGTCGACTTAAGGCAATTTGACCACTGATCCCCTGATCAATAAGGCTTACACTAAAAAGATGAACCTGATTCGTGCCTCTTTTTTCAACGTTTTCGCGTCTCGTGCCTCGGCAGTCCTACGATTGACTTTGGCGACCGTGACCGCGTTTGGGCTTCTGTCCGGTCAGTCTCACGCGATGAGCTTCAATCTCGCCCCGCCG
>JANXNO010000576.1 GCA_025354075.1 Burkholderiales bacterium
ACACCGAGTTGACCGCGCTCACTCGACCCCTCATGTCGTTCGGCGTTTCCAGTTGCACCAGCGTCTGGCGGATGACGACACTCACCATGTCGGCCGCGCCGGTGACAAACAATGCGATCAGCGACGCGACGAAGCTCGTCGACACACCAAACACCACGGTTGCCGCACCAAATACCGCAACGGCGATCAATAATTTGGGGCCTACTTTGCGATTCATCGGCCATCTCGTCAAGGCAACCGACATCACCAGCGCACCCGCGGCTGGCGCGCTGCGCAACACGCCCAGGCCCCACGCGCCCACATGCAGAATGTCTTTGGCAAACATCGGTAACAGCGCGGTGGCACCACCGAGCAACACGGCGAACAGGTCAAGCGTGACCGCACCGAGCACCGGTTTGTGGTTGACGATAAAACTCACTCCCGCTAGCAACGATTTCACGGTGGGCCGGGTATAGGGCGTTTCTACGCGCTCGTAGCGAATGAACAGCGCCAGTAGCATGCCCAGCGCGAAGAGCAATACGCAGGTGGCGTAGACCATCGCCGCGCCCGCCACATAAATCACCCCGCCCAGTGCAGGCCCGGCGATAACTGCCGCTTGCAGGCCTGACGCGCTAAACGCCATCGCGCGCGGCAGCAGCGGCGCGGGCACCAGCAGTGCAATCAGCGCCTGCTGCGCGGGCATTTGAAACGCACGGGCAAGGCCCAGGAGCACCGATACGCCAAGCAGTAAATCACGCGACAGCCAGCCCGAGTGCCCGGCACTACCTGCGGCAGCAAACTCGTAGCTTGCAGCACACAAAACGACGGCCACCAGCAGTTGCAGCGCAAGGCAGGTCGCCACGATGCGCGCGCGATTGACGCGATCAGCCACGTAGCCTGCCACCAGCGTCAGCAGCAACGCCGGCAGAAATTGAAACAGTCCCACGAGTCCCAAATCCCAGGCGCTGCCGGTCAGCTCGTACATCTGCCAGCCCACAGCGACCATCAGCATTTGATTGGCGGCCGTGCCCGCGAGGCGGGTCAACCAAAACTGCACAAATGTGCGCTGTTTCAGAAGCGTGGAAAAACTGTGCTCGGGCATGTCGTTGCAGCATATCAGCCATCAAGCCGACGTCGCCTGTAAATATTATTTTCGTCCGCCCGGCGGGTGCGATGGCCGTGCAGGCGACCTGGAACCGGCCCGCAGCAAGGGCGCACGGTATGGACGATTACAGGATGTCTGCCTACAGACAGCCGTGTTGGTTGCGATAGCCTTGCTGCCTATGCTGCATGGAAAATCTGGATCGCTCACGGTCGCCACTTACAACATTCACAAGGGCTTTTCCCACTTCAACCGTCGTATGGTCGTTCACGACATGCGCGAGCGGCTGCGAATGATGGGAGCAGACATCCTGTTTTTGCAGGAGGTAGTAGGCCACAATGCGAGGCATGTCGAAAATCATGAAACGTGGCCCGACACACCTCAGCACGAGTTCTTGGCTGAAGCCCAGTGGCCTGCGGCGGCTTACGCCAAAAATGCGATTTATGTCGATGGCCATCATGGCAACGCCATCCTATCTCGCTATCCGATGATTCGCTCTGATCACGAAGATATTTCCACCAATCGTCTTGAAAAGCGTGGCTTGCTGCACGCCGAAATTGAGGTGCCCGAGTGGGGAACCAATCTGCACTGCGTTTGTGTACATCTCGGGTTGTTTGGACGATCACGACGAAAGCAGGTTGATCTGGTCTGTGCGCGGATTGAGGCGCTGGTGCCGAAGGGTGCCCCACTGGTGCTCGCCGGAGATTTCAACGATTGGGGGCACCGCATTGGGGACCCGCTACGGGCGCTTGGCGTGCATGAGGTGTTCGAGACTATGAAAGGCCGTCCGGCCAGGAGTTTTCCTGCGCGCCTACCGATTTTGCGCCTCGACCGCATTTACGTACGCGGTTTTTCAGTGCAGAGCGTCGACGTACATCGCGGCGCGGAGTGGGCGCGCTTGTCCGACCACGCACCCCTGGCCGCGCATCTGGTGCGCGAGTGAACCAATATCGCCCTGGCAATCAAGTGCAGCTGCTGCGCAGCGGTGCAGAATATTTCCCGGCGCTTGAACGGGCCATTGACGGTGCGTTTAAAGAGATACAGCTCGAAACCTACATCCTGGCCGACGACGAAACCGGTCGCCGCATTGTCGCTGCTTTGGGGCGTGCCGTTCAACGTGGCGTTGAGGTGCGGGTCGCCTACGACGGGTTTGGTTCGTCCGCCTTCCTCGGCGATCTCGGCAACGTGATGCGCGAGGCCGGTGTGAGCGTTGCTGTGTTTCGTCCGGAAACCGGGTGGAACCGATTCCGCCGGTCACGTTTGCGTCGGTTGCATCGCAAGCTGGTTACCGTGGATCGTCGCACTGCGTTTGTCGGAGGCATCAACATCATTGATGACCTCAACATGCCGCCGCCCCGAGAGCCGCGATTCGACTACGCGGTTCAAGTGCAAGGCCCCTTGCTGGCACCCATTCATGACGCCATGTGTGAACTCTGGGACTGGATGCATCAGGCCCGCAAGGGCGTGCTGCGAGTGCCGCTAGCACTGAGCCCAGCAGCGCCCGACGTGGCGGGCGATCGTCACGCGTGGTTTGGGTTTCGCGACAACGTCACGCACCGCCGCGATATCGAACGGGAATATCTCATCGCGATTCTTGCGGCACAGCAGGAAATTCTCATTGCCAACGCGTATTTTTTTCCGGGGCGACGTTTTCGCCGTGCGCTGATGCGTGCGCGGCGGCGCGGCGTGCGTGTCCGACTGCTACTGCAGGGGCGCCAGGAGTACGTGCTGCAGCATTACGCGACTCGCGCACTGTACGGCACACTGCTGGAGGCGGGCGTCGAACTGTATGAGTACTCGCGCAGCTTTTTGCACGCGAAGGTGGCGGTCGTTGACGGCATGTGGGCGACGGTCGGCTCCTCGAACATTGACCCGTTCAGTTTGCTGCTCGCGCGCGAGGCCAACGTATTTGTTCGCAACGAGGCGTTTGCATCCGAGCTGACGGACAGCCTGAACGAAGCCATCGAAACCAGTTCAACCGTGATCCACGCCAAGCGCTGGAGCGGGCGACCCTTGCTCGACCGAATCATGACCTGGACGCTGTACGGCGTGGCGCGCGGGATGATGGCGATCTTGGGCTATGGGCGACACTGATGGCTGGTTGAGCGCTGTTCGCTGATAAATTCCCCCCATGCAAAAGTTCATCGGTGGTAACGCAGTCACGCTGTTGCGCAACGGCACCGAGTATTTTCCGGCGGTCGTGGCGGCGATTGCGCAGGCGGAACGGAGTGTCTATGTTGAAACTTATATCTTTGCCGAGGACGCGGTCGGTTTGAGTATGGCCGACGCGTTGATGGCGGCCGCCGGACGCGGGTTGGATGTACGGGTGGTGGTGGATGCCTTTGGAACCAAGCCCTACTTGACGCATATTCTGGAGACGCGATTGCGTGCTGCTGGCGTGGCGCTTGTCCTTTACCGCGAGGATGTGTTTCCGATGACGTGGCGACGCGCTCGGCTGCGCCGCTTGCACAGGAAACTGGTGGTGATCGACAGCCGCCGCGCATTTGTCGGAGGCATCAACATCATCGATGACATGAATACGCCCGGCCAAACGCCGCCGCGCGTTGATTTTGCCGTGTGTGTCGAGGGGCCAGTCCTGTCGCCTATCGTGTCAGCGGTTACGCGACTGTGGCGCGTGTTGCGACTGGTGAATGCCGACTTGACGCGGCTGTCTGCGCTGGACTTTGAGCCGGTAATTGCCCCGTGCGGCACGATCAAAGCCAAGTTTGTTGTACGCGACAACTTCCGGCATCGCCGTCAAATCGAGTGGGCTTACCTCGCAGCGTTGCGCGTCGCGCGAAGTGAAGTGGTGATCGCCAACGCGTACTTCCTTCCCGGTATCCGCTTTCGCCACGCGCTTATCGCTGCGGTGTCCCGCGGCGCTAAAGTGACGCTCATCCTGCAGGCACGCGTGGAGTTTCGCCTGCTTCGTTACGCGACGCGCGCGCTTTATGGGCAGTTGCTCGCCGGGGGCGTCAACATCGTCGAGTATGAGCGCAGCTTTCTACATGCAAAGGTGGCCGTGGTTGACGGCCACTGGGCGACAGTGGGGTCGTCCAACATTGATCCGTTCAGTCTGCTGCTTGCGCGCGAAGCAAATATCTTTGTGCGCGATATTGCGTTTTCCGGCCAGTTGCGACGCGAACTCGCCAAACTAGAACATGAGGGCGGGCGACGTGTCGACCCGGAAACATGGGCGCGTCGCAGCCTGAGCGTCCGCATGATGAACTGGTGCGCCTACGGTCTGGCCCGCGCGATCACCGGATTGCTCGGTGCGCGCGCGACGCGTTGGTAGCTTCCTATAATCAGCTGCATATGGCAGACCTTCCACATTCCGAGAGTGACGCAGTCAGCGCTGAGCGTGAGTTGCGTGTTGCGCGATTGGTGGGATTTAGCGTGCGCGATCAGGAGCTGCTGCGGCTGTTTCTGCGGCGCCCCCCCAGGTCGGGCGTGAGCCTGACCGTAGTCAGCGACGACAGTGAAGCCGTTGACCTGTTGATCGGCAACACAGCCACGGCGGAGGCGATGGAAGCGTTGAACGCATGGGGCAGTGACCGCCCCGCCATCGGCATCGTGGAGCGCTTTGAGCGCGACGCCACGTATTACCAGATCGCGCAGGACGGCCAGATGCTGTTCGCGCTTGCCCAGGCGATCAACCGCATTCGCTCCGGCTGGACGCCGCCACACTCGGCCAGTATCGCGTCCGGGGCGGTTGAGCACCCACACGCGACGCCAGCGGCCGATACCCAGGTTCAGCCAGAACACCGTTCGTTGGAGGATGCGCCTTCTGCCTCGGCGCCCGTTGAACAGAAGCTCCACGACGCACCGTCCAGCGCGGGTGGCGTCGTGGCCCCTGCCGCGACGTCCAGTGCCGCAGCGGGGGCTGTAGCCATGGTCGCGCAGAACGGGCTACCCTGGCAGCGCGCGCTGGACATTCTGGTGATCGACGATTCGCATTTTTCGCGCGAAGCAATCTCGGCCGCCCTTGTGAAAGTGGGCTTTACCGTGAATACCGCAGAGAACGGCGCAGACGGCCTGAAGCTTGCCGCAGAAAAACTGTTTGACGTCGCGCTGGTTGATTTTGAAATGCCCGGCATGCAAGGGCCCGAGGTGCTGCGAAAACTGCGCGCACTGGGGCCCAAAGCGCCCACCTTGCTGATCATGCTGACCTCGCGCACCGGTGCGGTGGATCGGCTGCGCGCCAAGTTCGCGGGCTGTGACGCCTACATGACCAAGCCGACGCGGATGCAGGAATTTTTGAAGATTTTGCGGGATTTTGCTATCGCCGGGAAGCTCTCCCGCTCGTGAGAACAGCTGCAGTCGCGCCGGCGAATGCGCCAGCGCCGTCCATTTCGCGCGCCAATGCGGCCGCCTTGTTGTTACCGTACCTCGCGCAGCACAAAGCACGAATCGCCGTCGCACTGACCTGTTTGTTGCTGGCCAAAGTGGCCAACGTCAGCGTGCCGCTGGTGCTCAAGTGGGTAGTCGACCGCATGAGCGTTGAGAAGGCAATGCTGGCGGTGCCCATCGCGCTGTTAATCGCATACGGCCTGGCGCGGCTCTCGGTCACGTTATTTACCGAACTGCGTGAATTCATTTTTGCGCGCGTCACGCAACGCGCGGTACGAACGGTTGCCCTGCGCGTGTTTCGGCACCTGCACTCGCTGTCCCTGCGCTTTCACCTGAATCGCCAGACCGGCGGCATGACGCGCGACATCGAGCGCGGCTCGCGCGGCGTATCGTCCCTCGTCTCGTACACGCTGTACAGCATTCTCCCGACCCTGGTCGAGATCACGCTGGTGCTGGCCTGCCTCGTCACCCACTACGACATCTGGTTCTCCGTCATCACGGCCGTCGCGCTGTTCCTGTACATTTCGTTCACCATCACCGTCACCAACTGGCGCACGCACTTCCGCC
>JANXNO010000580.1 GCA_025354075.1 Burkholderiales bacterium
AACCGTTGCTGCGCTGATGGCTGCGGCGAAGACGGCGCCGGGCCGGATCACGTATGCGTCGTCCGGGGACGGCAGTCCGCAACACCTGGCCGGTCTAATGTTTGAGACGCGTACAAAAGCGCAGTTGCTGCATGTGCCGTACAAAGGCGGCGCGCCCGCTGTGAACGACACGTTGGCAGGTAGTGTCGACGCGATGTTTGCGGTGATGCCTGAGGCGATTGCTCACGTTCAGGCGGGCAAGCTGCATGCGCTCGCGGTGATGAGCCCGCAACGTTCGCCCGCGCTGCCGAACGTGCCGACAATGGTTGAAAGCGGGTTTGCTGACTTGAGCCTCTCCGCGTGGATTGGTCTTTTCGCCCCTGCGAAAACGCCCCGTCCGATTATCGATCAGCTCAACCGCGCGGTGGTGGCTGCACTTGATGCGGAGCTAAGGGCGAAGCTGGCAGAAAACGGAATGGAAGTCGCGGCGAGCACGCCGGAGGAACTTCGGCAACTGATGGCGAGGGATCTCAAGCTGCACGCCGAGTTGGTTAAGGCGGCTGGTTTGATTCCGCAATAGCGCGTTGGCGAGCGTGCCGGGTTTCAATCCAGTCTACGCGGCTACATCGCAGAGGCAGCTCCTGCCCCAAACCGCTCCCGCATCCCCTCCAACCCGAACGTCCCCAACACTTCCTCCAACCGCTCGGTTGGTTTCTTGCGCGGCAGGTTTTTGAACTGGGCGATGATCAGCTCGTTCTTCATCGAATGCTCCCAGCCGACGAGCTCTGTGACCGTGACTTGATAGCCGTGCGCCTCTAGCTCCAGGCCGCGCAGGACGTTGGTGATTTGTGCGCCGAATTCTCGGGTGTGGATTGGGTGCCGCCATAGTTCGGCAATCGATCCTTTTGCCTTCGCGTCGCCTTTGTCGTTGCGCAGGAAGGCGGCGACTTCGGCCTGACAGCAGGGCACCAGCACAATGCACTTGGCGCGCTTTTCGAGCCCGAATCGGATGGCGTCGTCGGTCGCGGTGTCGCAGGCGTGCAGGGCGGTGACGATATCGATGGGCGCTGCGAGTTCAGGCGCTGCAATGGCATCAGCCACGGCTAAATTGAGGAACGACATGTCGTTGAAGCCGAGTTTTGCGGCGAGCGCGCGGGAGCTTTCAACCAACGGCGCGCGGGTTTCGATGCCGTACACATGATGCGGCTGTTCGAGGGATTTCAGCAGCAGGTCGTGCATGATGAAGCCGAGATAGGACTTGCCCGCGCCGTGATCAACGAGGTTCACGCGCCCGCGCTCCGCGACCACCTGCGTGATGAGCGGCTCGATAAATTGCGTGAGGTGATAAACCTGCTTCAACTTCCTGCGCGAGTCCTGATTCATCTTGCCGTCGGCGGTCAGGATGTGCAGTGCTTTCAGCAGCTCAATGGATTGACCTGGGCGGATGTCTAGCGGCGGTGCGACGGAAGGTTTCTGTGGTTTGGGCAAAACGGTGGTCTGTGGTTTCTATTTTGGAGAACGATACACCACGGATGTCCGCTACAGCATCATCTGTCGTCATCCTCGGCGCAGCTGGGGATCCAGTTGACGGTTGCTGGCAATTCACGTTCGGCGCGCAAGTCACGTTTCTGGATTCCCGCCTTCGGCGAGAATGACGCCAAATGTGAAAGCAATGCTTATGACAGACAAACAACCTGACCTCTTCGACCTGTTCGTAATCGGCGGCGGCAGCGGCGGCGTTCGCGCTGCGCGCATGGCCGCTGCGCGGGGTGCGCGCGTGGGGCTTGCGGAAATGGCTGCAATGGGTGGCACCTGCGTCAATCTGGGCTGCATTCCGAAAAAGCTTTACAGCTATGCAGCTCATTTCAGCGATTCGTTCGCAGAAGCGCGAGGGTTTGGCTGGACCGTAGGCGACACGTCGTTCGACTGGCAGACGCTCAAGGCCAATCGTGCGCGGGAAATTCTGCGGCTCAACACAATTTATGAAAGTCTGCTGGCGAAAGTGCATGTGGTGCGCGGTCGCGCGACGCTGGTGAATGCGAACACAGTCGCCGTGGGCGCCGAACAGTTCAAAGCGAAGCGCATTCTCGTCGCAACCGGTGGATGGCCGCAGGTGCCGGACGTTCCGGGCCGCGAGCACGTGGTCACGTCCAATGAGATATTCGATCTGGCAGTGTTTCCAAAGCGGTTGGTGGTGGTTGGCGGTGGCTACATCGCGAGCGAGTTTGCGTCGATCTTCAATGGCCTCGGCGCGCACGTCACGCAGCTGTATCGCGGCGAGCAAATCCTGCGTGGCTTTGATGCGGATGTGCGTCAATTTGCGGCTGACGAAATGTGCAAACACGGCGTCGGACTACGCGTGAGCACCGACGTGCGCGACATCGTGAAGACAGATGAAGGGCTGCTGGTCACGCTCACTGACGGCAGCGCAGTACACGCCGACACGGTGCTTTATGCGACCGGTCGTACGCCGAACGTCAAGGATTTGGGGCTGGATAAAGTGGGCGTCCAGCAGCGCAAAAACGGTGCGGTGGTTGTGCATGAAAACTATCAAAGCTCGGTGCCGTCGATTTACGCGCTGGGTGACGTGACGGATCGCGTGCAGTTGACGCCCGTTGCGTTGGGCGAGGCGATGCAACTTGTCGATCATCTGTTTGGCGACGACACGCGAAAGATGAACTACGACGGCATTCCAACGGCTGTGTTCACGCATCCAAACATCGGCACCGTAGGGCTCACCGAGGCGCAGGCGCGGTCGCAACTCGGCGCAGTGCGCATCTATCGCTCCAACTTCAAAGCGCTCAAACACACGCTCAGTGGCGCCAGCGAGCGCACGTTGATGAAACTCATCGTCGACGATGCCACCGACCGCGTGGTGGGCCTGCATATGGTCGGCACGGACGCAGGCGAGATCGTGCAGGGCTTCGCAGTGGCGATGAAATGCGGCGCGACCAAAGTGCAATTCGACACGACGATTGGCATTCATCCGACGATGGCGGAAGAGTTCGTGACGATGCGGGATGCGGTGGTGGACTAGGTTTGCCCCTTCTCCACTTGCGGGAGAAGGTTGGGATGACGGAACGGTGGCAAGCGGAACGATCATGACACATCGCTCCACGAACCCCTCACCCTAGCCCTCTCCCGCAACGGGGGAGGGGACAGCACAGCTTTTATCTGAAAGCCCCATTAAATATGGGCATAACCAACGATTAGGCTATTTGTCGATATATTGCGTTTTTGACTATTTAGCCCAATTTAAGCGGGGCTTTCAGACAAAAGCTGCTACTGAAAAAACGCCTGAACCTCTAACTGAGTGAAGGCCTCAGGAACTACAAAACGTCGGCCCACAATCCGCGCATTGCGTCAGCAAACGCATCAGCAATCGTCGTTGTCGCAGCATGCGCACCGTCGCGAATCACCCAGCGCCCGGCGACCATCACGTCGTCAAACGGCGTAGAGGGACTGCTGAAAATCATGGCATCCAGCGTGCGCGAATCCGGGACGCCGAGCAACGCGGGTTGCGATGAATTCACCACCAGCACATCTGCCCGCGCGCCCACGGTTAAGCCCCAAAGCTTTTGACCACATGCGGGCGCGCCGCCCGCCACCACGCGCGAGAACAGCCGCTCTGCCGTTGCACTCTGGTTCGTCGCAGGTGATGCTGAAATATTCCGCGCACGATGCTGCAAACGCTGCCCGTATTCGAGCAATCGCAACTCCTCGCGCCAGTCGCGCGTGACGTGACTGTCGGAGCCGATGGAGACTGTGGTGCCCCCGTTGAGCCAGGCACCGAGATCGGTGGTTCCGTCGCCGAGATTCGCTTCGGTCGTCGGGCAAATGACTGCGCACGCGCCGCTTCGCGCGACGCTGTCAATCTCAAACTGCGTGACATGCGTGGCGTGGATCAACTGCCAGCGACTGTCGAGCACGTGATGCTCAACGAGCCATTCGACGGGGCGCAACCCGGTGACTTTTATGCATTCGTCGACCTCACTCGTTTGTTCGGCAACGTGAATGTGAATCGGGCCCGAAGCGCGACTCACCAGTTCTCGAATTGATTCCGGCATGGCTGCGCGCAGGGAATGAATCGCAACACCGGCATTCACCAGCGAACTATTTGCGCCTTCGGCAATGCGTTGCTGCGCATTAACAACCCATTCGGAATTCGAAGCGAATCGCCTCTGGTCAGCGCGCAACTCGGGGGCAGCAAAGCCTCCGCGTTCGTACAGAACCGGCAATAACGTGATGCCGATACCCGCCGCTTCTGCGGCGTCAGCAAGCGTCCACGCCATCAGCAACGGATCTTCGTATTCGTTTCCGTCGGGATTGTGATGCAGGTAGTGAAATTCGCAAACGTGCGTGTATCCGCCGCGCAGCAATTCAAGATAAAGCTGCGACGCGACCGCCTTCAACTGTTGCGGCGAAATCGCCAGCGCGACGCGATACATGCGATCACGCCAACTCCAGAAGTCATCATGCTCGCTGTCGCGGCGCTCGGCCAAGCCAGCAAACGCGCGCTGAAACGCGTGGCTGTGCGCGTTAACGATGCCGGGCAACAGCGGCCCGTTGACGACGGTTGCGCCTCGCCGTTGCGTGTCTTCGCGTGACACACCAGCGGTAACGTTCGACCAGAAACCGTTGGCATCGGACTCAAGCAATACGTCCTTCGCCCACGCTTGCGAAGCGCCCGAGCCGAGCCACGCCAAAGGCGCCCACAACATCGTTTTACTCATTGTGGTCGCCACGCCACCATGATCTCCAGCAGTCGCCGCAGCAGTGGTTGCACTTGCACGGCCCGGTCGTGCAGGTGATCGAACGGCAATGATTCCCGCATGTAGAGCGACTGGCACATCTCCATCTGCACGGCGTGAATGTTTTCAGCAGGGCGGCCATAGTTGCGCGTGATGTAGCCGCCTTTGAAACGTCCGTCAGCAGCGTGCGTGAACTGTGGATTGCTTTGCAATTCGTTGACTAGCGAACTACGCAGTGAATCCGCGCAACTCGTACCGCTCGCTGTGCCCAGATTAAGGTCAGGCAATTTGCCATCGAACAGCCACGGAATTTCGGAGCGAATGCTGTGCCCGTCCCACAACAATGCATACCCAAACTGCGCGCGCACTCGCTCAAGCTCGGCGCGTAACGCGTCGTGATACGGCTGCCAGTAAGTCGCGCGGCGGCGATTGACTTCTGATGCGTCAGGTGCCGCGCCATCAACATAGAGCAAATCGCCGTTGAAGAACCGCGTGGGACACAGCTCGGTGTTCGACGCACCGGGATACATCGGGGCGTCATCCGGTGGACGATTGAGATCGATCACATAGCGCGAAACCGTCGGCACGATGATTGACGCGCCAAGCGTTTTCGCAAAATCGTAAAGACGTTCGAGATGCCAATCCGTATCTTCCACCTGAAGCGCACGCTCGGCGTAGAGCGACTTGAGATCATCGGGGATGGTTGTGCCGACGTGGGGCAGGCTCAGAACGAGCGGGGTTGCGCCATGATGTAAAGAAAAAACCGGTTCACTCACAATGCCACTCCATAGGGTGCGCTCTGCGCACCTTCACCGTGAGTTGAACTAGCCAGCGTTTTGGTGCGCAGCGCGCACCCTATGTGATCGGAAACCTCAACACCACCTGCCACCAACCGCAGAAGCGGATGATGCCCAAATCGATAAACCAGATCGCGCGGATGATCAGCGTCCCACACCGCAAAATCCGCACGTGACCCGGCGCGCAACACGCCATACGTGTCTGGCAGTCCAAGCGCTCGCGCAGCATTCACCGTGAAGCCGCGCCATGCCTCAACAGGTGTCATGCGGAACAAAGTGCAAGCCATGTTCATCATGAGCAACGGCGACAGCGTGGGTGATGAACCGGGGTTGTGATCGGTCGCCAATGCAATGGGAACGCCCGCTGCACGAAGCGCAGCGACGGGCGGCCACTGCGTCTCACGCAGGAAATAATACGCACCGGGCAGCAACACGGCAACCGTCCCCGATGCTGCCATCGCTTTGATCCCTGCCTCGCTCACGTATTCCAGATGATCGCAACTCAGTGCACTGAATTCTGCTGCCAACGCAGCACCATGCTGATCGCTCAACTGCTCGGCGTGAAGCTTCACTGGCAAGCCCAATGCCTTTGCTGCATTGAACACGCGACGCGTTTGATCTGGAGTGAATCCGATGCGCTCGCAAAACGCGTCAACCGCATCAACCAGCCCATCCGCGTGCAGTCGCGGCATCCAGTCACACACTGCGCTCACGTAGTCATCAGCGCGCCCGTCGAACTCCGGCGGCACTGCATGCGCACCCAAAAAAGTGGTGCGCACGGTGAGCGGCAGTTCTTGGGCCAATCGACGAGCGACGCGCAATGAGCGCGCTTCATCCTGCTCGGACAATCCGTACCCCGATTTCACTTCGAGCGCTGTCACGCCTTCGCTCATGAGCGCTCGCGCACGAGGCAGCGCGAGCGCAAGCAACTCATCGTCGGATGCAGCACGAGTGGCCGCAACGGTGGAGCGAATACCACCGCCCGCGCGTGCGATTTCTTCGTAAGTTGCGCCTTGCAAACGCAGCTCAAATTCGCGCGCACGATTACCCGCGTAGACGAGATGTGTGTGGCAATCGATGAGGCCGGGGGTGACGCAGGCACCTTCGAGGTCATGTTCGCCTTCGACTGATGCGATGTACTTAGCGGGCAGACTGTTTGTCTCTCCGATCCACAATACGGTTTCGCCTTGTGTGACGATTGCACCGTTTTCAATCCAGTCCCACCGCTCGTTGCCGTCAAAAATTGCGATACGGGCGTTACGCCAAAGTTTGTTTGTTTGTGTCATCGCAGCATCGTGTAGTAAAACGTCCATGCCTGCGAGGAAGCGTGCAGCTGCATGTCTGGAATGGGTGCCGTTGTCCACGCCAACGACATGGGTGGCAACGCAAATTCATCTTCGCGCACATGTAGCGTTGCTGCCGCCAAAGTAAAAACACCAAACAGCGCAGGCGGTGTTTCTTCAAGCGCAAAACTGACCCACTTGCGTTTGGTCTCGTATCCAGTAAGCCATCGCTGCATTCGGCCCACACCCGCCTTCTCGTTGAACATCGCATTAAGGTCGCGCGTTGGCCCGCGCAGCAACTCACAATGGGGCGCGAGATCACCAGAAAAGGTAAAGGGCGGATCCTTCGGACGCAACTCAACGTCAAACGGATTATCCAGCCAAATACCGGCACCACTCAGCACCGTGATGGTTCGCTTGATTCCCGGAAAAGCGGAGAACGGCCCATCCTTTTCTATGTCAGCGACGCTGATGCGAACCAGCCAATCGACTGGGTTAGGCCACGCGAGCAATTCGCGCGTCACGCCTCCGCCGTTCTTCCACGACTGCGGCTTCACGTCTTCAAATCGAACGACCTGGAAACTCATGGCTTGTATGCGCCTTCAATCTGATAACGCCCCGCAGGATGCGTCAGCCGCGCTTGCGTAATCGGCACGCCACGATTGGTAGTGCGTCGTGACACGATGAGACAAGGATCGGTCTGCTTCAAGCCCAGCAGCTTCGCTTCACGTGCGGAGGGCAATCCAGCCTCGACGGAAAAGTGCGCCTCCCACAATGGAGCCACATCGAGCAGGTAGTGCGTTGGCGTTACTTGTGTGAAATCAACCGACAAATAGTCCGGCGCACATTCGGGATTGACATAACGGTCCTCGCATTGCAGCGGCACGCCGTTTTCATGGTGGACGATCAGCGTGTGAAAAACCCGAGAGCCTGCAATCACGCCAAGTCGTTGCGCAACGGTAGCGGTCGCGACTTCATCTTTCACCAGATGCACCGTTGCGTGATGCGTATGCCCACGCGCCAGAATTTCTTCATGGATGTCACGAATTGTCAACGATGACGACACGCGATTTAGTTGCGCCGCGAAGGTGCCAACGCCCTGTACCCGATCAATCAGCCCTTCCAGTTGCAGCTCACGCAGCGCGCGGTTCACGGTCATGCGGCTTACGCCAAATTGCGCGACCAGCTCCGCTTCCGACGGCATCAGTGCGCCCGGCGTCCAGTCACCCGCCGCCAGCCGCCCCTTCAAGTGCTGCTTGACCTGCTCGAAGGGTGCCACTTTGCCGCTTGCGAATCGAACGCGTTTGCCGGCATTCTTCACAAGCGCGCTTGCTATTGATCGAACCTTGGTCGCGGTTTTCATGCGGCAATGCTACTGCAAAATTTACCGCTTGCATCAACTTGTCTAGACAAGTATAGTTCCGACTTTGGCGATCTGCTCTATTCGTTCAACACAAGCTTTAGGTGACGTGATGACCCACCCGAACCACCCACCGATCCATGCCCTACCGCGCACCGTTCGCTCGCCGCGCGGCACGGATCTGTCCTGCAAAAACTGGCTAATCGAGGGCGCATATCGCATGCTGCAAAACAACCTCGATCCCGAGGTTGCCGAGAACCCCGATGCGCTGGTTGTGTACGGAGGCATTGGCAAGGCCGCGCGCAACTGGGATTGCTTCGAGGCGATTCTCAAGAGTCTGCGTGAACTGGGCGAGGACGAGACGCTACTGATTCAGTCAGGTAAACCGGTCGGTGTTTTCCGCACCCATGCTGATGCGCCACGCGTGCTGATTGCCAACTCGAATCTTGTGCCCAAGTGGGCCACATGGGAGCACTTCAACGAGCTGGATCGCAAGGGCCTGATGATGTATGGCCAGATGACGGCTGGCTCTTGGATTTACATCGGCACGCAGGGCATTGTGCAGGGCACGTACGAGACGTTCGTTGAAGCGGGGCGACAGCATTACAACGGCAGCCTTGCCGGCCGCTGGATTCTGACGGCGGGCCTAGGTGGCATGGGTGGCGCGCAGCCGCTCGCCGCCACGTTTGCGGGCGCGTGTTCGCTGAACATCGAATGCCAACAGTCGAGCATTGACTTTCGTTTGCGTACGCGCTATCTCGATGAGCAGGCGACCAACCTCGGTGACGCGCTGGCGCGCATCAAAAAGTACACCAACGAAAAGCGCGCGATCTCAATTGGCTTGCTTGGCAACGCGGCAGAACTTCTCCCGGAGTTGGTGCGCCGCGCAAAAGCGGACGGACTTCGCCCCGATCTGGTGACCGACCAAACCTCCGCGCACGATCTGGTCAACGGCTATTTGCCGATGGGCTGGACGCTACAACAGTGGCAAGCAGCGCGCGCGGATGAGAGCCAATTTGCAGCTTTGCGCGACGCGGCGGCGAAGTCTTGCGCGCAACATGTGCAAGCGATGATCGACTTTGCCGACATGGGCATTCCGACGGTCGATTACGGCAACAACATTCGTCAAGTGGCGTTCGACAAAGGTGTTAAACGCGCTTTCGACTTCCCGGGATTCGTGCCCGCCTACATTCGCCCGCTGTTTTGTCGTGGCGTTGGCCCATTCCGCTGGGTTGCGCTGTCGGGTGACCCCGAGGACATTCGCAAAACGGATGCGAAGATCAAGGAGCTCTTTCCAGACGACACGCATCTGCATCGTTGGCTTGACATGGCGGGCGAGCGTATTGCGTTTCAGGGTTTACCAGCGCGCATCTGCTGGATCGGGCTCGGCGAGCGTCATCGCGCGGGGTTGGCGTTCAACGAGATGGTGAAATCGGGCGAGCTGAAAGCGCCGATTGTGATCGGTCGCGATCATCTGGATTCAGGTTCAGTGGCGTCGCCCAATCGCGAGACGGAGTCGATGATGGATGGTTCGGACGCAGTGTCCGACTGGCCGTTGCTCAACGCACTTCTCAACACAGCGGGCGGTGCGACCTGGGTATCGCTGCACCATGGGGGCGGCGTGGGTATGGGTTACTCGCAGCACTCTGGTGTGGTGATTGTGTGTGATGGCACCGATGCGGCTGCTAAACGCATTGAGCGCGTGCTGTGGAACGACCCAGCGACAGGCGTCATGCGCCATGCCGATGCGGGCTACGAAATCGCGAAGCAAAGCGCTCGCGAATGGGGCCTCAACCTGCCGATGCTCGCTGCGTAACTTCCACTCTTATTCGGACTTCCTTTGACTAATTACCTGCTCAATGTCGGTGCGCTGGCACTCGATGATCTGCAAACGCTGCACGCGGGCGGTGTCTCGCTGGCCCTGCCAGCATCGGCACGCACCGCGATCCGCGCCAGTCACAAAATCGTTGCCGATGCAGCGGCGGGTGACGCGCCGGTGTATGGCGTCAACACCGGATTCGGCAAGCTCGCGAACAAGCGCATCAGCGCTGCCGAACTCGACACGCTGCAACTGAACCTGATCCGCTCGCATTCGGTTGGCGTCGGCGAGCCACTCGCACCGCCCGTCATTCGGCTGATGCTTGCGCTCAAGGCAGCCAGCCTCGCACGTGGCTATTCGGGTTGCCGGGAAATCGTCGTCGACACGCTGCTCGCGGTCTACAACGCGGGGCTGATTCCTTATGTGCCTAGTCAGGGTTCAGTCGGCGCATCAGGTGATCTTGCACCGCTCGCGCACATGACGCTCGCGCTGCTTGGCGAGGGCGAAATGCTCGAAGACGGCCAGCGAGTTCCAGCCTCTGCAGCACTTGCCAAGGCCGGTATCGAGCCGCTAAAGCTCGCTGCGAAAGAAGGCCTCGCACTCATCAACGGCACGCAAACGTCGACCGCACTTGCGCTGCACGCGCTTCTCACGTTCGAGCCTGTGTTGGAGGCCGCGCTCGTGATTGGCGCGCTCACGGTAGACGCGGCGCGCGGCAGCGATGGGCCATTCGATCCGCGCATCCATGCGGTGCGTGGGCAGCCGGGGCAGATTGATGTGGCAAAGTATTACCGCGCGTTGCTCGCGGGCAGCGAGATTCGTCATTCGCATGAAGAGAACGATGATCGCGTTCAGGACCCGTATTGCCTGCGCTGTCAGCCGCAAGTGGTCGGCGCATGTCTAGATCAGTTGCGTCATGCAGCGCTCGTGTTGCTGCGTGAAGCCAATGCGGTGACTGACAATCCTCTGGTGTTTGCCGACACGCAGGAAATGATTTCCGGTGGCAACTTTCATGCTGAACCAGTCGCACTGGCGTGCGACGCGATGGCGGTTGCCATTGCCGAAGTCGGTGCGATTGCCGAGCGTCGTATCGCGATGTTGATTGATGGCAGCGTGTCGCGATTGCCACCTTTCCTGACCGCCGACGCGGGCTTAAATTCCGGATTCATGATTGCGCATGTCACCGCCGCATCCTTGGCCAGTGAGAACAAATCACTCGCGCATCCGGCCAGCGTCGACAGCCTGCCTACGTCGGCCAATCAGGAAGATCATGTCTCGATGGCGACTTTCGCGGCGCGTCGTTTGCAGGCCATGATCGCGAATACATCGCACATTCTGGGCATCGAACTACTGGCTGGTGCGCAGGGTATCGAATTCTTGCGGCCTTTGCAAACATCCGCCGCGCTTGAAGAGGCACACGGTTTGCTACGCCATGTGTGTGCATCAATTTCGACTGATCGCTACATGGCCCCGGAGATTGAACGTGCGACACTGCTCGTTCGCAACGGTGCGCTGTCAAAAGTTTTTCGCGCCCTACCCGGCTCCGCTAATTTGCCCGCGCTTTGGATACCCATTTAGCCACCCATTTTTGAAAAGGAATTGACTTATGAAGAAGACACTCATCGCCGCAACCCTCAGCGCCTGCGTGGCACTGCCGACGCTGGCACAAGAAACCAAAGTCGCCATCGGTATGTCCGGTTGGACCGGCTTTGCGCCGTTGACGCTGGCGAAAGAAGCGGGCCTGTTCAAAAAGTATGGCCTTGATGTTTCGATCAAGAAAATTCCGCAGAAAGACCGTCACCTTGCGATCGCATCTGGCGACGTTCAGTGCGCGGCAACGACGGTAGAAACTTGGATCGGCTGGAACGCTGCGGGCGTTGCTACGACACAGATTTTTCAGCTTGACAAGAGCTACGGCGCGGACGGCATGGTGGTGAAACCCGGTGTCGCGAAGATCAGTGATCTTAAGGGCAAGACGGTCGCCGCAAGCGCACCAGGCACTTCGCCCTATTTCGCTCTAGCATGGATGCTCAAGAAAAATGGCATGACGGTGAAAGACGTGAAGCTCGTGAGCCTTGAGCCACAAGCCGCCGCCAACGCGATCATCGCGGGCACGGCCGATCTGGACGCTGCAATGACCTACGAGCCCTACCTTTCGAGCGTCCGCGCCAAGCCAGAAGCAGGCAAGATCATCGCAACGACGCTCGACTACCCGATGGTGATGGACACGTTCGGTTGTACGCCCAAGTTCCTGACCGAGAATCCAAAGGCGGCACAGGGTCTGGCGGATGCGTACTTCGACGCACTGGCGATGATCAAATCTGATCCAAAAAAGAGCTTCGAGATCATGGGTGCGGACGTGAAGCAAGCGGGCGATGCGTTCGAAAAGAGCCAGGCATTTTTGCGCTGGCAGGACAAGGCTGCAAATCAGAAATTCTTTGCCGGCGAGCATGCTCAGTTCAGCAAGGAAGCGGCGGATTTGTTGCTGGAGATTGGTGTGATTAAGGCGATTCCCGATTTGTCTAAATTGGCGGATACGCGGTTTATCAAGTAGGCTCTTCGGCTCCCTCACCCTAGCTTCTCCCGCGAGGGGAGAGGGGACAAACTGCCGGGCATTTCCGCCACTCGCGCTTCACGACTCAGCCAATGAAACCACTCACTCCGGTCTCCCCCACCGCCCGCATCGCGCTCGGCATCTCATTCTTCGCGCTGTTTATAGCGGTGTGGTCGCTCGCGACGTTCGGTGGTTTCGTATCGAAAACGTTTCTCGCTGACCCTATCATGATGGTGAAGAGCGGCTACACATTACTCACCGAGATGGACTTCGCGAAGGACATCGGCATGACGGTGTGGCGCGTGCTCGGCGGCTTCCTGCTCGCTGCTGTATTGGCTTTACCGCTCGGTGTGATGATGGGCGCGTACAAGCCCATCGAGGCGTTCTTTGAACCGTTCGTTTCGTTTGCTCGCTACCTGCCTGCGTCGGCATTCATTCCATTGCTGATTCTATGGGCGGGCATTGGTGAAGCGCAAAAGCTCGCGGTGATTTTTATCGGTTCGTTCTTTCAACTGGTGCTCATGATCGCTGTGGTCGTCGGCAACACGCGACGTGATCTGGTGGAGGCTGCTTACACATTGGGGGCGACCGACGCGAGCCTCGTCAAGCGCGTGCTGATTCCCGGCGCAGCGCCCGAGATTGCGGAGATTCTGCGCATGGTGCTGGGCTGGGCGTGGACGTATGTGATCGTCGCTGAACTGATAGGCGCATCGAGTGGCATCGGCCACATGATTACTGACTCGCAGGCGTTGCTTGCCACCGATCAAATCATCTTCGGCATCATTGTGATCGGGCTGATCGGATTGATTAGCGACCTGTTTTTCAAGGTCGCCAATCGTAAGCTTTTCCCGTGGGCACAGCTCGGCAAATGAGCGCGGAATAGCAGCATGAGCATCCTCTCCATTCGCGGCGTTTCGCGCAGCTTCGAGACCGCGGGTCGTGCACCAACCATAGCGCTACAAGCCACCGATCTTGAAGTCGAAGAGAACGATTTCATCACCATTCTCGGCCCTTCGGGTTGCGGCAAAAGCACCTTGCTTCGCATCGTCGCGGGACTCGACAAACAGTCATCGGGCGAGGCTTTGCTCGATGGCAAACGCATCGAAGGGCCGAGCGCAGGTCGCGGCATGGTGTTTCAAAGCTACACGCTGTTTCCGTGGCTCACCGTGCTCGACAACGTTTGCTTTGGGCTGCGAGAACGCAATTTACCGCGCGCGGAGCAACTTGAAATCGCCAACGCTTTCATTCAGAAGGTCGGACTGCGCGGTTTCGAAAATCACTTCCCCAAGCAACTCTCCGGCGGCATGCAACAGCGCACCGCCCTCGCCCGCGCTCTAGCCAACAATCCGCGCATGCTGCTGATGGACGAGCCGTTTGGTGCGTTGGATCACCAGACGCGGGAGCTGATGCAGGAGCTGCTGCTCGGTATTTGGGAGGCGGAAAAAAAGACCGTGCTCTTCGTCACTCACGACATTGACGAGGCCGTTTTCATGGGCAGTCGCGTGGTGGTGATGAGCGCGCGACCCGGGCGCATCAAGCTCAATCGCGAAGTGCCGCTGCCACATCCGCGTCACTATTCGATAAAGACGACGCCAGTTTTCTCAGAGCTCAAAGCGGAGCTGATGGAGCAGGTTCGCGCGGAAGTTATCGCGAGCCAGAACATCGCTGCGTGATCAACCCCTCCACGATGAGACCGTGATTTCACGAATGCCGTTCGCCACATAGTCCGGCGTGTAGGCCCAGCCTGTTTCAGGCAAAGCAGGCCTGCCAGTGAGAAATCCCTGGATCAAATCAAAGTGCATGTCGGCGCAGGCACGCGCTTCGGCGGTTGTCTCCACGCCCTCGGCAAGCGCCGTCGCGCCAACGTCATGCACGATACGCACCAGTTGCGCGACGAGTTGACGCTTCTTCGGGTTCGCGCGATCCAGATCGCGAATCAGCCCCATGTCGAACTTCACAAAATGTGGCGGCACCTCGGCCAGCTCTATCAATCGTGCTTGCCCCGCACCGAAATCATCGTAGGCAAATCTCACATTCATTGCAGCAAGACGGTCAGCCATGTCTCGTACGTCGGCAATCCGGGTGATCGCCGTTTCATGCACTTCCACAACGAGCTTTACGCCAGGTACCATCGCACGCAGCAGCTCAATCGAGCGATAGAACGGCGCAGTGAACATCTCCTTCGGGTGCGCATTGACAAACAGCGTCGCATCGCCCGCAAAGGTCGCGGCAGCCGACAGTCCGGCCCAACGAAATGCCTCGCTGAGTTCCACCTCTTTGCCCAGGCGCCCCGCCATCGCGAACATGCCCATCGGCGACTGCGGCAAGCCCTCGACGCAGCCGCGCCCAAGCACTTCAAACGCACGCAACCGCCCGTCGCTGACACTGACAATCGGTTGCAGTGCGGCGCGCACCGTCTTGCCTTTCAGCATCGCAGTGAACTGCCGTTCTTCGACCACAAAGTGATCGCTCAAAATCGGCGCACGACCGACGATGATGGTCTTGTCGTCGTTCTGATGCGCCAACGCGGCGAGTAACGACGGATCAATTCGGCGAATGCGAAATTCTGTGACCCCAAAGTGAACGACGTCACCTTCATCTACCAGCGCTGAACCATGAACCTGAATGCGATTGACGAAGGTACCGTTACCGCTGTTGAGGTCGATCACGCGCAGCGAGCCACCGATATCCTGCTCAATCCGGGCATGCTGGCGCGACGTTTCTGCCGACAAGATTGCGAGGTCGCACGCTGCGTCACGACCGACGACGAACGGAAATCGTGCGATGTGAACGAGCGAATTCGCACTATCGTTCGACACACCTTCCAGGCACCAGTTCTCCATCGACTCTCTTTCAACAAACTTCTCGCAGACGCTCTCGCCAGTCTAAGCTGGGTTCGCGTTTTTCAGATTGTAAGAACGTGCAGGCTTGCTTCATACACAAGATAGTCCAGACCGTGTTGGACTCGAATCAGCTTTATTTGACAAGCCCCATCGAATTAGGGTTGCCGACCTCTTTGTGGGTAAGTCGACTTTTTGACTTAAATCGAACAAGGTCCAATATATATAAGCACTTCAGCCAAAAGCTGTATGACGGAAAAGTCTGCCCAGAACTAGATTACGCAGGTCAGCACCGATACCCGGAATTGTTCAAACCAATCCGAGCGGCTGCATCGTTGCGAGCACACAATTCTGACCTGCTCCCATTGCAGGTGAATGACGTTGTGTGGACTGGCGAGTTTGCCCAGTCGCCTCTCGATCAAGTTGCCGTGACCGTCATAGCGGTGTTGGCGGTGGGCCTGCGTGGGGGTGCAGGTGGGCCTGCCAATGGTGCGGATGGGTGTGTTGTGTGTGTTGTGTGTGGTGTGCCATTGTCGACATCACCGCTTCGACGCAGCGCCCATTAAATCGAGACCGCCTCTTCAGTCACCCGATAGTTTCAAAAATCCACGAACTTCTTCAGAAGAAAAATTTTTTGACAGCTCAGTTTGCAGCGCTTGAATCACTTCTGGCTTGACCGCAAACGTGTCGTCAAGAATCTCTGTTTTGAAACTTACGAAATACAAGTCACACCAAGTCTTTAGCGCTTCACAAAAACTTGCGAGATTCGGCGCAATCTTGAAAGGCTCCCACCGTCCAGTCCCATGCTGTGCCGCGTAGACACTGGCGTCCGATAAGTCGCATGACACCATTATCGGATCGCCAATTACCTGACCGATGCATATGAGTTGATGCGGCCAATCGGGCAGTAAAGCTCCATGATTTTCTGAGGAGATTCGATAACCTACCTGCCATGCAACAAAATTTTTTGCGCCGAAAATCGTAAAGTGCTCGGCGATCCACGGAACTTCCACATCGCTATTTCCAACACTTTGCAACCAATTATGCAAAGTCAGAGATATTGGCAATACCGAAGATGACGGAACTGATTCAGCGACGATTTTTTTTTCGCCATTTTTGCGGCTCGTATGGAGAGTCAAAGCTTTGTAGGCATCGTTCATTATCAGCAGCACCCTACATTTTTTTCGTAGTCTTTAATCATGGCTTCTCGATCAATAAGTCTGCCTTCGGTCGCGTTCTGATAGTTGCCACGATGACCTTGTAGGCCATTTAAATGATCGCCACCGCTTGGACCATTTGATAAGAAGGTAATGTTTCTGGGATCACCAGCCCATGCGGGCGCGCTAGCGGCATTATTTATATGGTGACCGGTAAACCC
>JANXNO010000652.1 GCA_025354075.1 Burkholderiales bacterium
CACCAAACTGGTGACCATTGACCGGTTGCTGCTGCTGCACACCCTCCAGCGCGCTGCGATCCTGTCGAACGAGCGCTTCCGTGGCGTGCGCGTGGGCCTGGCACCGGGAGTGTTAAAGATCGCCTGTACCAACAACGAGCAGGAAGAAGCCGAAGAAGAAATAGAAATCGCTTACGAAGGCGGCGCGATTGATATCGGTTTCAACATTAACTACATGCTCGATGCGCTGGCCACCTTGTCAAGCAACGAAATCACCCTCGCGCTGCAGGACTCATCGGCCAGCGTGCTGTTCACGGTGCCGGGTCGTACCGACTTCAAATATGTGGTGATGCCGATGCGCATTTAGTGGCGCGCCTTTGCGTAATCTGTCACCTGTAGGAGCGGCTCCGCCGCGACCCACTTCATTTGCGCTACTCAGGTCGCGGCACAGCCGCTCCTACAGTGCAAGTAAAAAAGATAAGTAGAAACTCATGTCTGATTCAGAAAAAAAAGTCCCCGCGCAATCTGCCTCCACGAAGGACGGTAAGGAATACAACGAGGATTCGATTCGAATTCTTAAAGGTCTGGAAGCGGTTCGCAAGCGTCCTGGCATGTACATCGGCGACACCAGCGACGGCTCCGGTTTGCATCACATGGTGTTCGAGGTGCTCGACAACGCGATTGATGAATCACTCGCTGGGCATTGCGACGACATCAAAGTCACGATCCACGCGGACAATTCGATTTCGATTTCTGACAATGGTCGCGGCATTCCGACCGGCATCAAACAGGACGACGAATTCAAGCGCTCCACCGCTGAAATCGTCATGACCGAGCTGCATGCGGGTGGCAAGTTCGATCAGAACTCATACAAAGTTTCTGGCGGTTTGCACGGTGTGGGTGTGTCGGTGGTGAACGCGCTGTCCGACTGGCTGAAACTTAAGATTTGGCGCGAAGGCAAAGTGCATGAGATGGAGTTCCGCAGCGGTATTGCAGTGGCTCCGTTGCGCGTCATTGGCGAAACGCGTAACCGCAGGGGCACTGAAGTTCACTTCCTCGCTGCGATTGAAACATTTGGCGTGATTGAGTGGCATTACGAAATTCTCGCCAAACGCATTCGTGAACTCTCCTTCTTGAACAACGGCGTAAAGATCGAATTGATTGATCAGCGTACGGGAAAAAGCGAAAACTTCGCTTTCTCAGGCGGCATCAAGGGCTTTGTTGAATACGTCAACAAAGCCAAGACCGTGTTGAACAAAAATATCTTCCACGCGATTGGCGAAAAAAACGGTATGACCGTTGAAGTCGCGATGCAGTGGAACGACAGCTACTCCGAAGGTGTGCAGTGTTTCACCAATAACATTCCGCAGCGTGACGGTGGTACTCACTTGACCGGCCTGCGTGCTGCGATGACGCGCACCATCACCAAATACATCACCTCTAACGAGCTTGATAAAAAAGCAAAAGTAGAAGTATCGGGCGATGATTTGCGTGAAGGCCTCACCTGTATTTTGTCGGTGAAAGTGCCTGATCCGAAGTTCAGTTCGCAGACCAAAGACAAGCTGGTTTCATCTGAGGTACGTCCGGTTGTTGAAGAAATCTGCGCCGATAAGCTTGCTGATTTCCTGCTCGAATATCCGTCCGACGCCAAGATCATTTGCGGCAAGATCGTGGATGCAGCACGCGCCCGTGAGGCTGCCCGCAAAGCCCGTGAGATGACGCGCCGCAAAGGCGTTCTGGACGGCATGGGTTTGCCAGGCAAGCTAGCGGATTGTCAGGAAAAAGACCCAGCACTTTGCGAGCTGTATCTGGTGGAGGGTGACTCTGCCGGCGGCACGGCCAAACAGGGTCGCGATCGTAAATTCCAGGCCATTTTGCCGTTGCGCGGCAAGGTGTTGAACGTTGAAAAAGCGCGTTTCGATAAAGTGATTTCGAGCGAACAAATCGTCACGCTGATCACGGCGATGGGCACCGGTTTCGGCAAAGACGATTACAACGCCGACAAGCTGCGCTATCACCGCATCATCATCATGACCGATGCCGACGTTGACGGCGCGCACATCCGCACGCTGCTGCTCACATTCTTCTATCGCCAGATGACCGATCTGGTCGAGCGCGGTCACATCTACATCGCGCAACCGCCGCTGTACAAAGCGAAGGTTGGCAAGGAAGAGCAATACCTGAAAGACGAGCTGGAACTCAAACAATTCCTGCTGCGCATTTCGCTCAAAGGCGCGGAATTCAAGCCGTCCGCCGATGCTGCGCCGTTGTCAGAAACCGCACTCGCGGATTTGGCACGGCAATACCTCGTAGCTGACGCCGTGATCGAGCGCAACGCGCGCACCATTGATCGTCGCGCGCTCGACTGCCTGTTGCTCGGCGCGAAGGTTTCACTGACTGATGAGGTGTCCGCCACTGAAGGTGCGGCATCGATGCAGCGTTTGATTACCGATCCTGAATTGACGGTGGTGCCGTTCTACGACGAAAAGGCCGAAGAATGGATTCTGCTGCTCAAACGCAATCACAATAGACGCACCACGCAAACTATCCTCGACGCGAACTTTTTGAACAGCGGCGACTACGTGCAAATTCAGAAAGCAGCCGAGTTGCAATCAATGGTAGGCGAAGGTGCAACCGTCGCCCGCACCGACAGCAAAGGCAATCGCGACGAAGTGGCAAAGCCGAGTTTCAAGCTCGCGCTCGACTGGCTGCTCGACAAGGCCCGCGCTAACCTGATGATCCAGCTCTACAAGGGTCTCGGCGAAATGAACGCCACCCAATTGTGGGAAACCACCATGGACCCGAAAGTCCGCACGCTACTCAAAGTGCAGATTGAAGACGCGATTGCCGCAGACGAAATTTTCACCACGCTCATGGGCGAAGAAGTTGAACCGCGACGGGCGTTTATTGAAGGTAATGCTTTGGGTGTGCGGAATTTGGATGTGTAGGTCATGATTGAAGCGCCCAATACTTACTTTTATGTCCGTGTGGCGATGAGCGACGGTCAGTCGCGTGATATTGGCCCCTTTGAAGCATTAAGTACCTTTTTAGTTAGCCGGAATAGTGCAGTTGATTGGATCTACCTGCAGATAGGAATGCTGAAGGCACAGTTTCCAGAGGCAACACTAATTAAGCATCGCTGGAATTATCGAGAGAAGAGCAGAGACATTTTTTCGGACGCCGCCGTGGTAGACATAAAGGTAGAAATGGCAGGCTTTGTGTTTGAGACCATTCAGCTGCATGCACCAGGCTATTCACACGTCGTTAGCGAATTGATTGAACCTGCTGGCGAAAGTAAGTCATAGTTTTGGCTACCTAAAGCGGGCAACTTGTTGCCCACACGTCACTCAACCAATTTGTGTTCAGCAATCGCTTTTCTCTCCCAATCGTTCTAACAAATCATGCACGAGAACGCATGGTGGAGCGAAACGTAACGATTGAACAGGTGGTAGAAATCGTCGATATCGGCGAAACAAAATTCGCCGATGCAACGCACTTGTGGGCTTACAAAGCTTTGCCGAATCGGGATGACAATCTAATCTGCGCCGTGTTAGTGTTGGAAGACAAAGTCGTCGTCAAGACCATCATGCATCACTTTGAGGTTCTGCCATGAAGACCACGTATTTCGAAGCGGATGACACGCTGGTGTTGCACCTGTCGGACAAACCGATTGTTCGCGAGGTTTCCCAGGACTGGTACACGCATGTGAGCTACGCGGAGGACGGCAGCGCCGTTGAGGTCGTGGTTCTCAATGCGCGTGCGCGCGGTGCGTTGCCCGTGTTGACGTTGCCGAAAGCGGCGTAGCGCATCTCTTGTTTGACGCGTGGGCAGCAAGTTGCCCACCCTACGGATCGAGCGGCTACTTGCCCCGCCGCAACCCCAACACCATCACTGCCGCCACAACGATCAACGCGCCGACGATCTGAATCGGCGAAATCGCCTGCCCGAGAATGAGCCACGCTAGCGCGAGGGCAAACACGGGCTCGACGTTCATGATCGCGGAATTGCCTGCTACGCCTAGCTTCGGCAACACGGTGAACATGATGGTGAAGGCGGTGCCGTAGAGGAAGGTGAGCATGCCTAAACCCAGCCAGCCTAGCGCGGGTGACGCGCCGCTGGGCAGTTGCAGGCCGCCGTGCAGGGTGGCGCCGACTATGGCGACTAAGCCCGCGGTGGACAGCGTGGTGAAGGTGCGTACGCGGCCATCGAGGCCGGTGATTTCGTGTTGCGTGAGAATCATGGCGAGGCCGAACAGCAGTGCGGCGAGGACGGCGAACGCGACGCCCACGCCAATCTGCGCCCATTGCGCGCTGGCACCTAGGCCGGACGCCGCGCCGAACACGTCGAGCGCGAGCGCGAGGCCGACCAGAATCACCGGCATGGCAATCAGCATCGCGCGTTGCGGCTTTTTGCCGTACAGCACCCGATCCCAGAACGCGGCGCAGAGCGGATAGGTGTTGAACGCCAGTAGCGCCAGCGCTACTGGCAGCCGTGCGACGGAGGAATAAATCGACAGGCTTTGAAAGCCGATCAACAGCCCGATCAACGGCAGAAAACGTTTTTGCCGTGGACTGAGTTTGTCGAAACCGAAAGGCACGCGTTGCAACCGCAGCAGCGCAAACAGGAAGAGCGCCGAGACCACGCTGCGGAACACCACAGCGGTGGCGACATCGACGCCGTTATTGAACGCGAGCCTGGCTGCGACATGGTTGCCGCCCATCATCAGCGCGATCAGAAGTAGCGTGGCAAACGCAGCGCCACTGAGCGCACGGGTGGACGACATGGCCGAAGCTTAGCGGGCACAATGGTTTGGGTCGCGCGGCGTGTTCAATTTATTGACTGACGATCAGGGACTCTACACTTCAGATATGCAGCGCGACTACAGAATAATTTTTATCTGCATGGGCAACATTTGCCGCAGCCCGACGGCGGAGGGTGTGTTTCGCCATAAGGCGCGCGCGGCGGGGCTGATTGATCGGGTGTCGATTGATTCGGCGGGCACCAACAACTATCACCCCGGCGAGCCGCCGGACGCGCGCAGCCAGCATTACGCGAAGCTGCGCGGCTACGATCTGTCGGAGCTGCGCGCGCGGGCGCTGCGCGATGCGGATATCGAGAGCTATGACTGGCTGATCGTGATGGACGATTTGAATTATTCGACCGTGTTGGCGCGCACGGTGGAGTCGCACCACCGCAAGCTGCGCATGCTGACGGAGTTTTGCAGCGAACGGCGGCATCGCGAGGTGCCCGATCCGTATTACGGCGAAGCGGCGGACTTTAATCGCGTGCTGGACTTGGTGGAGGATGCTTGCGACGGGCTGGTAGAGCGGATTCGTAAAGGTATAGCTTTGGGCTGAAAGCGCCGTTCGCTTTGGGCTTAGATATGGTTTTAGCTAAATATCGATTATTGCTGTTTATTACAGCTAAGCCCAAGTGAAATAAGGCTTTTAGCTAAAAGCTGATAGTAGAAAATTGTCTACGCGACTCCTGCCAACGGGTTCAGCGTCGGCTCGCCAATTTTGGTCAGCGTGTTGCGATCTGTGTGGTGAAACGGCTCGGCGAGGCCCTTGATCTGCATGATCGTGTCCTGATCGTACGTCCACGTACCGTTGGCGTTGATGGTCACTTTGATGCGCCACTCGACGGTCGTAAACGCATGCTCCAGAAACGGGTTGGATACGATGCCGTTGGTGAGTTCGCCGCGTTTTGAAATGAGTTCAAAACTGGTTGCATCGGCGCTGGCCGTGCCGGTTGCCATCGCAATTTGTCCGCGCGGAATCGCCAGCGTGTGCATGATCGCGCCGGTCGCGGGTTCCCACAGCCAGTAGCCGACCTGATCGTGGTACGCCTTGGTGAAACCGGGCTTGTGGATGAATGTGTGATAGCGCAGGCCGTACAAAACTTGCGGGCCGTTGGTCTGCGGATCAATCGGCTGCGCGGCGTAATGCTCGATGTAAACCTGCGTCTTAGGGCCCGCGGCTTTGGGCTTGACGTCGACGCCCTTTTCGCCCGTCCACAAGCCCGCGAGCCCGCGCAACGGGCCGAGATTAGCGAGCGTATTGCCATCAAGATCGGCGGGCTCGGTGTAGATGTCGGACGGGAATTCGCTCATGGATGCGTGCGCAGAAACTGGACTCGAATGATGTTAGCCGAGCATTTTTAACGCCAGACCTAGCGCGGCACAAATCGCAATCGTTTCCATCGCGCCGCGCTTGAATTTGACGAAACCAATGAGCGCGGCAATCGCAATAGCGACCGCGAACCAGTCGACCGCGCCGGTGAAACCCTGCGGCCAAAACGTGTGCTGCGCGAAGAACACCGCGAGCGATCCGATTACACCGACCACCGCTGCCGTGATGCCGGTCAACGGCGCTTGCAGCTTGAGAGACCGACGCGTGCTTTCGATGAACGGCGCACCGGCAAAGATCATCAGGAAGCTTGGCAGAAAGGTGAAAAACGTGACGACGGTGCTTGCAAGCAAACCGCTCGCGAGCGGTGAACTAGCGACCGCGTTTTTCACGCCACCGAGATAGCCGACGAAGGTGAGGATCAGGATCAGCGGCCCCGGCGTTGTCTCACCGAGCGCGAGTCCGTCCATCATTTGTGCGGTGGTCAGCCACTGATATTTCTCCACCGCAGCCTGCGTGACGTACGGCAGCACCGCGTACGCGCCGCCGAACGTGACCAGCGCAGCGGAGGTGAAAAATTCCGCCATGTCGGTGAGTGCTTTGTTCGGCAACACTGCGTAAACACCGGCGCATAGTGCAATGAATACTGCAATCAACAGAAGCGCATGCTTTAACGAGAAGCGGGCATGTTGGGGAGAAGGCGTGTCATCATCAATCACGGCAGGTGCATGCTTTTTTGCTTTGCCATCGCCGTGTCCGCCACTGATCCATTTCGGACGCAGTTCACCGGTGATCCAGCCCACGAGCGCCGCCACCGCAACGACCCACGGAAATCCGATTTTCAGAAAGCTCACGGCGATGAACGCGCCAACGGCCAGCACCCACCACACGGCGTGATTGAGCGATTTGCTGGCGATGCGATACACCGCGAACAGCACCAGCGCGACCACGGCGGGCTTGATGCCCCAGAGCACCGCCTGCATGAAACTGGTCTGACCAAACGTGAGATAGCCCCACGCGAGGCCCATCATGATGATCGCGCCGGGCAACACAAACAGCCCGCCCGCGATGATGCCGCCCCAGGTGCGGTGCATGAGCCAGCCGATGTAAGTGGCGAGTTGTTGCGCCTCCGGGCCCGGCAATAGCATGCAGTAATTGAGCGCATGCAAAAAGCGCTTTTCACTGATCCAGCGATGCCGCTCGACCAGCTCCTGACGCATGATGGCGATTTGTCCGGCGGGGCCGCCGAACGAAATGAAGCCGAGCTTGAGCCAGAAGCGCAACGCTTCGCCGAGGCTGGGCATTGAGGGCGGTTTTGTGTCTAGCGTGACCTTGCTCATGCAGGCATCCAGTTGTGTTTTTCGTCGGTCGCTTCAACCGCATCGAGCACCCAGCGATAGAGCGCGTCGTACAGCGGCATCATGGCTTCCAGCATCGTGTGATCGTCAGCGATATTCTTCGAGAAGCCAAGCGAGATAGCGAGCAAACCATCGCTTTGCGGCGCGAGGTTCAGCGAGTCGGTATCCGCGCCGCGAACGATGCTGGCCATGCGTTCCAGCGCGGGACTGGTGAGCTCGAACGCACGCAGGAAATTGTCGAATGAACACAGCGGCCCCGCGTGCTCAATCGGCGCGCCGGGAATGTCGTAGGCCACCGCGTTGTTGGCTTGGGCGAAAGCGAATACCTCTGCCGTCGGCA
>JANXNO010000668.1 GCA_025354075.1 Burkholderiales bacterium
CGATGGCGCTGTGGATGCTGCAAACAGGCTTGCTGCGTCGTGCTGTGGAATTCGTCGTTCCTGCCGAGGTGATCGCAGAATTCATTGAACCGCCGCGCCTGAAAGAAGACCCGTTACCGCCGCCTCCGACACCGCCGCAGCCGCAGCAAAAGAACCCCACGGTCACACCTGCGCCACCCTTGGTTGCCGTTGCCGATCCTGCGCCAGCGCCCAACGCACCGGTCGGCGTGATCGAGCCAGCGCAAGCGTTGCCACCAGTCGCCGCGCCCGTCGCGCCCGCGCCACCCGCGCCGGCTGCGCTGCCGCCCGCGCCGCCCGCGCCACCGCGTGTAGAGCTGCCCTCAAGCGACGCCGACTATCTGCAAAACCCGAAGCCGCCGTATCCGTTGATGAGCAAAAAACTCAACGAACAAGGCAGTGTGATCATGCGCGTGCTTATCGGCGCAGACGGATTGCCGCAAAAATCTGAAATCCGCAAGTCGAGCGGTTTTGACCGGCTTGATCAATCGGCCGCTGCCACCGTCATGAAGTGGCGCTATGTACCCGGAAAGCGCGCCGGTGTGGCTGAAGCCATGTGGTTCAACGTACCCATCAATTTTGTTCTGGAGTAAATCAATGGAATCGCAATTCGGACTCATCAATCTGTGGGCACAAGGGGACTTCGTCACGCGTTTTGTCGCCCTCTTCCTGCTCGCCATGTCGTTGGCCACCTGGGTGGTCATCATCGTCAAGGTGATCGCGATTACGCGCTATAAAAAACTCACTAAAAATGCGAACGCCTTCTGGCACAGCGCAGATTTCGCGGCAGGCGTGGACGCGCTAGGCCCGCAAACCGATAACCCGTTTCGCCAGCTGGCGATGGAAGGCCGCGAGGCCACGGCCCATCATCGCAACACCAGCCCGCAATTGCATGACACGCTCGATCTGTCCGACTGGGTGACGCGTTGCCTGAAAAACACGCTCGACGAATTCACTGCGAAATTGCAATCGGGGCTCGAGATTCTGGCGTCGGTGGGCTCCACTGCACCGTTCGTGGGCCTGTTCGGCACGGTGTGGGGCATCTATCACGCACTACTGTCCATCGGCACCAGCGGACAGGCGACGATTGACAAGGTCGCCGGCCCCATTGGCGAAGCGTTGATCATGACCGCGCTCGGCCTGGCTGTCGCGATCCCTGCGGTGCTCGGCTACAACACCCTGGTACGCGGCAACAAAGCGATCCTCGGCAAGCTCGCGAGCTTCGCGCATGACCTGCACGCTCATTTTGTTACCGGTGCCCGTGTGCGGGCACCGCGTGCGGGCGCTGCAGCCGTCGTCGTTCCGCTCAAGACAGCATAAGGAATCACCATGGCTTTTGGCACCACCGAAGATATCGATGACGTTATGAACGAGATCAACATGACGCCGCTCGTCGATGTAATGTTGGTACTACTGATTATTTTTATCATCACCGTGCCGGTGATGAAACACGCGGTGAATATTGATCTGCCCCAGGTGACTAATCAACCACAAGACAGCAAACCGGAAACCGTGAGGTTAACGGTCGATGCGCAGGGCGCGTATTTCTTGAATGAACAGCGTGTGGACGACGCCGCTTTACCGGATCTTTTGAAGGCGGCTGCGACCAAAACACCGCAACCTGACTTGCATATTCGCGGTGACAAGGCGGTGCGCTATGAGCGTGTAGCCGAAGCGATGGCCGCAGCGCAGCAGGCGGGCCTGAAGAAGATCGGGTTTATCACAGAACCAGAGCGTTGACCGCCAAGCGCGAGCTCGCCGCTGCCACGACTGACGGCGTCCACTGACGCCTAATCGTCGCCGCCACCGCTACGCAGAGCCTCCAGCATCACAGACTCTATCTGCAGTGCCGTACGGCTGCCTGAATTAGCCCCCACGCGCGCTGCCATGTCCGACTGTTCAAACGCCAGTCGCCCGCTAATCACAATCGCCAGCGCCGGATTGCGCGACGCACGACGAGCCGCGGCAATACTTGTCTTCAAGCGCTCGCGCCAGTCTTCACGGCAAAACGATGGGCTCATCGATAGATCTAGTGAGTCAAACCAGGTGTCAGCCACCAAACTCTGCAATGCCTCGTCCGTCGCCGGAAATTCAACCCGCGTGTTCCATCCCGCCTGCCAGAGCATTTCAGCATTGGTGGCTGCGCCCAGCATGTGTGGCTCACCCGGTTGCGTTGCCAGCAGCGCGGTATGCGCATTGGCTACCTGGTGCGCCTGCGCATGCGGGGCAAAGTCAAGACGGCGAATCGCCATCTGCATGCGGCACAAGCCCAGTGTGACGTCGACTTCGGAACAATCGTCGGACTGCCATAAATCGCCCAGAGAGCGAGCTGCTGGCTCCAGCAGCGAGGCGCACAGCTCTCCCAACGACTGCCGCTCAGCGTAGGCGTCGGCAATCAATTTGAATGCGCGGGAGGGCTCCGCCGCCAGCAACAAACGCGGCAACTGCGACAACTGCGACAGGTGCGTCAGCTCGACTGCCTGTGCGGTCGAGCCAGGCGGCAATGGATCAGCGAAACCGTGTGCGACTGCCAGCTGCGGAACAACCACCCGACGAACAATTTCGCTCAGCGCGGCGCGGTCGGTATAGTGTTGATCGGGAATGTGCAGGTCGTTGGTCACAGACGACGATGCGAGCATGGCAAGTATTGACGGCGCAGACTGCGGTGTCCGGTAGAGCAGCTCGACTACCGCCGGGGCCACATACATTGAATCGGTGTACGAGTGACCTTGCACCAAATGAGGTTGAGCAAGCTTCAAATCCCACTGGGCGAAAAAGCGCGTGGTTGTAGGTGCACTCCCGAGCAACTCCACGTCGGCATGCCGCGGATCGTTTTGAATGGCCTGCCAGACGACCTGAAGCGAATCCGCAGGGCCTTCGAGGCACTGAAAAAAACGTTCGTTGTCGTATATCAGCAAACCTGTAATTGCGGCAGCCCGGTTTCGTGCTTGCGCCGAGTGGAGCAAATCACGTAATTCATCGTCACTGAATGGTCGGGTCGCTCTACTCTGATAAGTAAGCGTCGCCAACACCGCCGCGTTCGGCGCTCGCGCGATATGTCGCGACTGGCCGACGTGCGATTCCTGCAATTGTGATCCCCGTGCAGCAGCCACCATAATTTCCTCCTTATCGCACATTTGCTATCGAGCAACGTCTTTCGTTGTCCAGCACAAATACACACGAGGATAATAGCGCCGCTTTTGGGGATTGCCTAGCGCTTTTTGCAGGTTTTTGAGACTTGATCCTCGACATAGTTTGCATCAAAAAATGCGTTTGTCTAGGCCATAAACGAACCACGTCCAGTGACGCAGAGAGAAAAAAGGTGATTCGTCGCCGAATTGTCTAGGGCCGAAGCGCCTTCGGGCGGACAAAAACGAGCGTCAAAAACGCCTTTTCTTCATGCGTCCGGGCGCTTTTACGTCGCCACGTTCATCAAGTGCTCGGGCGGTGAATGGTCACAAGCCTCATTCGGTCAGATACAAGTGATTGATGCAACTGCGACTTTCCCAGCCGCGTCAAGCACCAAAATGCGCGCGGTCTGTCCCTTGAGCAGCTTCCATTTCGAGTCCGAAACGAAGCGTGCAGCAATACTTGTCCCGCCTGAAAGCGCGGCCGAGAGCTGCGGAATCGAGGTCGACGCGATGTATGGGGCTGTGCCACCGCTGACCGTGTAACGAGCAGTGCTCGATGTGCAATATGCGCTCAATGGGTCAGCCGTCAACGACAGACTCACCGGTGAAACGACCAGCTCGGTGGTCGTGGTACGGGCCACAGAACCCGGAGTAACCGTGTAGGTCGCGGTGGAGGCCACGCCCAGGGCATCGGTAACGGTAATAATCGAACTGGTCGCAAGACACGCAGTCGAGTCTGCATTTTCAGCTGTGAACAGCCCGCCCGCCATAGCCACCGTCACGCCGCTGCCCGCAGGAGCTGCCGCACTCTCGTTGGCAAGTACCAGAGTGCTGCCAGCAGGTAACGTCACCACATAAGGAGCGGTGCCGCCATAAACGTTGAATTCTCGACGCACGAACGGGCACTCGCTGCTGAAGTAACCGACCATACCGCCCGTTGTGGGCACCACGTTGAGTGCAGCAGCGCCACTCGCAATTTTGAGCACGGTCATCCACGTGTCAACCCGATGATTGCTCACAGTATCGGTGGCGCGAATGAACGCGGCTTCAGACGACGCTTCCGCGTCGGCACGAATGAACACGTTGGCAACGCCTTGCGCGTCCGTGTTAACGGTGACAACGCGAGAAAATAGGGCTGCATTGGCAGTGGCCGCAAACGTTGCACCGATTGTCAGCGCCTCAAAGCGCACGGCGCGATTGGCAAGCACGGCACCTGTGCTGTCCTTCAGCGTCACGGACGCCGTGCCCGTTTCGCCTGAGCAGAAGGTCGCCACAGAAATTGCTGCGTTATTAGCGGGCGAGCAAACCGATCCCGCTGCAGGCACTATCTTGATCAATCCGGACGGGATTGTCGCTGGTGTGACTGTCACCGCAACCGCCGAGGTTGCCGATGCGCTGTCGGTCACGGTGAGCGTAACCGGAGTGTCGGCCGTAACGTTGTTGGGCGTAAAGGTGAACGAGGCACCGGTAACGGAAGCGGTTACCGGCAACACCGCAGAATTATTGGAAGTGACCTTAAACGGCCCGACCCCACCGGCGATGGCGACGGTGTTTGGCGTGTTGCCAAAAGCAACAAAGGTTGCAGGCGTCGCGCTGAGCGTGGTGGTTAACGGCGCTGGTGTCGACGAACTAGAACCGCCGCAGCCTGCTAGGCTGAGCAGGACGGTGCCAACAATTGCGCCAATCGCGAGTTTGCCATTTAAAGTCTGATTCATGCGCCTGTTTGCCGTTTGTTTTGTGGGACATCGTCGCAACTGGAAAGTGACTGAAAGCGATGTATTGCCATCCAGCCGCCAAATGCCGACTAATTTTTAATTTTAACGAACCATCGCGTTGCTACACATGGGTGCTAGCCCAGTTTTGCCAGCCGTTGCACTGCTGCATCCAGCGTTTCGTCACGTTTGGCGAAGCAGAAGCGAACGATTTGCTGCTCGGTAGGCACCGAGCAGAACGCCGCAATGGGAATGGGCGCTACGCCGATTTCTCGGGTCAACCACTCGCTGCACCCGCGCTCGGTGAGGTCGCGAAGCGCTGGAACCTCGGCATAACTCACGCATTGAAAGTAGCTACCTTCGCACGGAAGCAAGCGCAACTTTGTGCCTCCAAGGCCCGCTGCAAAACGATCTCGCTTACCTTGATAGAACGCTGGCAGCGTGAGGTAGGGCGCGGGATCGCCCAAATATTCGGCGATACCGTGCTGCATGGCGCTGTTGGCGGTGAATACGGTGTATTGATGCACTTTGCGAAATTCGACAGTCAGCGGCGCGGGGGCGCACACCGTACCGATCTTCCAGCCCGTTACATGAAGCGTCTTGCCAAACGACGAAATGATGAACGCTCGTTCACGCAAACGCGGATTCTGTGCCGCGCTCTGATGCGCCGCGCCGTCGAACACCATGTGCTCATAAACTTCGTCTGAGATCAGCCAGATGTCGCGCTCGGCTATCAAATCGGTCAGAGTGTTCCACTGTTCGGTGCTCCACACGCGGCCGCTCGGGTTGTGCGGACTGTTTACGATGACGGCGCGTGTTTTTGGTGTGATGGCGACGCTGATCGCATCAAAATCCGGTGCAAACGTGCCTTGCAGCAGCGGCACAGGCACGGCAATACCGCCAGCTAGCTCGATATTTGGGATATAGCTGTCGTAGCACGGCTCCAGCACGATCACCTCGTCGCCCGCGCGCACCACGGCCAGAATCGCTGACAATATGCCCTGCGTCGCGCCGGACGTGATCGTCACCTCGGTATTGGCATCGTATTGCACGCCGTGCAGCGCGAAAACCTTGTCGGTAACGCGCTGCCGCAGCAAAGGCACACCGGTCATCAGCGGATACTGGTTAAGCCCCGCTTTCATGGCGGCTGTCACAGCGTGAATCAGCCGTGGATCGCAGTCAAAATCCGGGAATCCCTGACCCATATTAATCGCTTGGTGCTCAGTCGCCAGCGCCGACATCACGGAGAACACGGTGGTACCCACGCGGGGCAGCTTGGATTGCAATATGGGGACGGCCATGAAGGAGAATAAAAAATAGCGAAAATGTGACGCGTTCGTCAGGGCGCTTTTGGAAAATCGTTTTTCGGGATGAGAAGCCGAACTTGACAACATCGGTGCGGCGCGGAAGGACAGGAATGTACGTACAGGTACCTGATGATCGCGAGCGCCGCACAATGACGCAGTTCGCTGAAGCAACCTATCAACGGATTTACAGGAGCGCCCGTCGGCTATAGTAGCGGTTGCTCTATTTCCTGACGCGCCCCCACCCGCGCTCCCATTGGACGTTCTCTTACTTCTTGGGCTCATTCTGTTGAATGGCCTGTTTGCGATGAGCGAAATCGCTCTGGTTTCCGCTAAAAAAATTCGCCTTGAGCATATGGCACAGCTCGGCGACAACGGCGCAAAAGCAGCGCTCGCGCTGGGCGCGGAACCCACCCGCCTGCTGTCCACCGTGCAAACCGGCATCACGCTGATCACGCTCGCGATGGGTGCCTTCGGCGAGAGCGCGTTCACGGAACGGCTTGAACATTGGCTAAATCAATGGGCATGGGCTGCGCCTTACGCCAAGCAGGGCTCGACCGTGATCGTCATCGCCACCATCGGCGTGGTGTCACTGATTTTGGGCGAGCTGGTGCCCAAGCGCATTGGCCTTATTTACCCCGAGTCCATCGCCCGCTGGAGCGCCCGCCCGATGCAGTGGCTGGCGATTGGAGCGTTGCCGCTGGTTCGCCTCCTCGCATCCACCACCGATGCGCTGGTCAAGCCATTTGGCCGCAGCAAATCAGACGATCCACCAGTCACTGAAGAGGAAATCAAGGGGCTCATGCGCCAGGGCACCAGCGCTGGCGTGTTCGAAGCGGGTGAGAGTCACATCGTTGCGCGTGTTTTTAATCTGGACGACTACACCGTGGATCGCATCATGACGCCACGTGCGGACATGGTTGTGATCGACATCGAGGCGGACGCGAACGTTACGCTCGAGATGCTCAAACAGAGCGATTTCACGCGCTATCCGGTGGTTAAAGATGACGTGTCCAACGTGATCGGCGTGATTGATTCGGGCGACCTGCTTGCGCATTACCTGAAGAGCGGCAAGCTGATGCCGGATCGGGTGCGCAAGGACGCCGTTTTCGTGCCGGAAACGGTCACCGTGCTGGCGCTGCTGGAGACTTTCAAGCGTACCGGGGAATCACTGGCGTTTGTGGTTGACGAGCACGGTGAAGTACTCGGCATGATCACGCAAACCGACCTGCTGGAAGCCATCGTCGGCGACATGGGCGACCATGACCAGCCTGCAAACTCGGACGCCGTAAAGCGCGCGGACGGCTCCTGGATTGTCGACGGCGCGATGACGCTGGAGCGGTTTCGCGAGGTGTTCTCGGACGTGCCTCCGTTTGCCGGTGAAATCAGCGGCGATTACCGCACCCTTGGCGGTTATGTAATGGCCGAAATTGGCCGTATTGCGGCCGTTTCTGACAGTGTGCATCATGCTGACTTCCGCATGGAAGTCGTCGATATGGATGGCAAGCGTGTCGACAAACTGCTGGTGCATCCACCACGCGAAGACACCGGCGTATAGCGCGTACGACAGGGCAGTCCATGTTGTCAACCGTCTCTGTCATATTGCCCGCTGCGATCATCGTCATCGCTGGTTTTGTAGCGGGCCGCCGGGTGCTGGACCCGGCGGGCATCAAGGCGCTGTCCGACCTGTGTTTTCTGCTGTTTCTGCCGTGCCTGCTGTTTCGGTCGATGGCCACCGCGCGCTTCGAAGGTTCTGATCTGACGTTGTTGGCGGTGTACTTTGGTGCATCGCTGCTCTGGTTTTTTTGTGTCGCGCTGTTCAGCCGTTACAACGGCAAACAGACGACGGCGGGCGCGATTGTGCTCGGTCTGGGCGCGGTGTTTTCGAACAGCGTTCAGCTCGGCATCCCGATTCAAAAACTGGCGTTTGGCGACGCTGGATTGAAGCTGCATTTGTCGATCATCGCGCTCCACTCGCTGGTGTTGCTGACCACAGCGACCATATGGCTTGAGGTGTCACGCGCACGCGATTCAAAGGAGCAACACAGCCTTGCCCGCAATATTGTGAACGTTGTCAAAACATCGGTGCTGCATCCGGTCATCCTGCCAATCATCGTCGGGCTGACGTGGGGCTTTGCCGAGCTGCCGCTGCCGCCGTGGGCAGATCAGCCGTTGGGATTTCTCGCCTCTGCGGCCGGCCCGATCATGCTGGTGCTGATGGGTGCGCAACTCTCCACCATGCGCCTGTCCGAGCATTTGCGCAGCGCGCTTGCCATCACCGTTGCCAAAAACTTCATTCATCCATTGTTGATTTTTGCCGTGGCCTGGGGCTTCGCGTTGTCGCCGTTGGCTACAGCAGTTGCCGTCACCTGCGCGGCGCTACCGATTGGGGCCAACGTGTTTTTGTTCGCGCAGCGATATAACGTGAATGAAAACGTGACTACTGCGGCAACCGCGATTTCGAGTCTCGCGGCCCTGGCCAGCCTGACCATTGCCCTGGCGCTGGTGCCGAAGCCTTAGCCATGCCACAAGTGTTTCCGTCTGCGCTGCTTGACCTCGGCGACTTCGCGTTCATTGACGTCGAAACCACGGGCATGAAACCGCTGCAGGATCGCCTGACCGAGATTGCCATCATTCGGTTCAACAGCAACGGTGAGACGGAGCGCTGGCAGTCGCTAATCAATCCCGGTGTGGCGATTCCTTCAGAGATTCAGGTGCTGACCGGCATCACCAACGCGATGGTACGCAACGCGCCGGGCTTTTACGATGTACGTGCGGACGTTAGGCGGTTACTTGAAGGGGCTGTGTTCGTCGCACACAACGCGCGTTTCGACTATGGATTCATCAAGAACGAGTTCCGTCGTCAGGGCGAGCCCTTCACGGCGGACGTGCTCTGTACGGTTCGCTTGTCGCGCAGACTCTATCCCGACGCGGACGGACATGGGCTTGACGCGGTCATTTCGCGTCACCGCCTCTCAGGTTTTGACCGTCATCGCGCGATGGGCGACACCGAAGCGACCGCGGCGTTTGTGTGCAAGGCGCAGGACGATCATTCACCTGACACGCTGAAAGCCATCGTCAAATCGTTGCTCAAAATGCCGTCGCTGCCTGCGCATTTGCCGCCCACGGCGCTCGCTGACATTCCAGATTCTCCCGGCGTTTATCTCTTCTACGGTATCAACGATTTGCCGCTTTATATCGGCAAAGCGAAGCACCTGCGCGAGCGCATCCGCGCACATTTTTCCAGCGATCACATGACCCCAAACGACATCCGTCTATCGCAAGAAATGCGGCGCATCGAATGGTTACCCACCGCTGGGGAATTCAGCGCGCTGCTGCTGGAGGCGCAACTGGTGAAAGAGCGCATGCCGCTGCACAATGTCAATTTGCGGCGACGCGAAAAGGTGGGTTTTTTTCAGTTGCGGGAGACCGATGGCAACGCAACGCTGCAATGGATGAACGCCGCGAACTTACCCGACGCACACTCCGATATTTTCGGTCCGTTCAGCGACAAAGCCTCCGCCAAAAAGTGGCTGATGTTCGCGGCGCGCGAGCACCAGTTGTGCGACCACCTGCTGGGATTTTCGAAACCCCGCACGGCTAACGAGCCTTGCTTTGCGCGCCAGGTGGGCCGCTGCTTCGGCGCGTGCGACAGCGCGGAGACAGAAGTGGCGCACAGCAGCCGTTTGCGGAAGGCGATCACCGCCGATGCCCTGCCCGTCTGGCCATTTGCCGGCCCAGCGGTGTATGAGGAAGTGGACGCTACCAATGACCGCGCCGGCGCGCTGGTATTCGATCAATGGTGCGCGATGTCGGGCGGTAAGAGGCTGCCGTTTGACGCCGATGTGTATCGTCTCCTGCGGCGAACAATGAGCAAAACGGCTGGTCTGTTCCGGGCCATTCCCGACGCGAGCCAAATCGCGTAAATGGGTGTTTTCGTCAGGGCCGAAATCCACCGTGACCATAGACTCATCTGACGCAGAACAGGATACAGCTTTTACGATAAAGCCTCATCCAATGTGGGTTTAGCGCAATATAAGTCGCATTATCGACTTTGCCAATTTAATGCCGCTTTGCCCATACGCAAAGGGGCTTTCCGCAAAAAGCTGTCGTCAGTCGCCGGTAAAACCTATTCGCATCCCACGCAGTGATACGGCGCAGCAACGCATGTCCGCTTACTGCTTCCGGAAAATTACCACGTGTTGCCAGGGTAACGTGTTCGCTGTGCGCTCGTAAATCAGCGCGTGCTGCGACGCCTCTTTGCGTACCTGCGCTTCGGTCATTTTGTGTACCGGCTTGATCGGTACAGTCACATCTTCGGCGCGATATTCGACATACACCACGCGGCCTCCGGGTTTGAGCGCACGCACAATACTTTCCATCACTTCAAACGGAAATTCCAGCTCGTGGTAGACGTCAACCATGACGGCCAAATCGATACTTGCGTCCGCTAATTTCACGTTATCGGCTGCGCCGAGCACAGGCTTGATGTTGGAGAGCCCCGCTTTTTTCGCGAGGTCGGTCAACATCCTGATCATTTCGGGCTGCACGTCCACCGCGAACACGGTGCCCGACGCGCCGACCGAGAGCGACAAGCGCCGTGCGTAGTAGCCCGTTCCCGCACCAACGTCAGCCACATTCATGCCTGGACGCAACGCTAACTCGCGCATCAGCAAGTCGCCTCGCTCCTCTTTTTCGCGAGCTTCGCGCTCAAGCCACGCGGCACCCTGCCAGCCCATGACCCCCGCGATTTCCCTTCCCATGTAGCGTTTTCCGATACCGTCGATGCTGGCGGCTGTGCGGGTGTATCGATCAGCGCCCTGGGCTGTTGCACTCATCGCAACCAGCCAGACCATCAGCGCCAACGCGAACCAACCGCCAACAAAAAAATCGCGCAACTTCATCTTCAACCTGCTTTCAATTCTGCAATGAAAGTAAAACATCGCCGCCAGCGAATTATCGACGCTCCTGCCCAGCGCCGCGTCAACCTGTCACCCGTAGGTTAAATTCAGGGACGTGTCGTAAACCATTCCGTTTCTGCGACAGACCGAACTTAACCGGTTCGTGTGAAAAGAAAAGCAACTGAAACATGCAAGCCCCCGACCAGCCTATCCTCAGAGACATCGTTTTAGTCGGCGGTGGCCACAGCCACGTTGGCGTGCTCAAAAGCTTTGGGATGAAGCCCATTCCCGGCGTGCGTTTGACCTTGATTTGTACCGACATGCATACGCCGTATTCCGGCATGCTGCCGGGGTATGTGGCGGGGCATTACGACTACGACACGGTGCACATTGATTTGTCGCGGCTGGCGGTATTTGCAGGCGCGCGGCTGTATCGGGATGAGGTGATCGGGCTGGACCGCAGCAACAACAAAGTGCTGTGCCGCAACCGGCCGCCGGTGCCGTACGACCAACTGTCGATCAATATCGGCTCGACGCCGCAGCTGGCGCAGGTGCCAGGCGCGGCCGATTTTGCGGTGGCGGTGAAACCGATTCAGCGGTTTAATGATCGTTGGCTGGCGCTCTTGGATCGTGTGCAAAAAAGCACTGGCAAAACCACGATTGCCGTGGTCGGCGCGGGCGCGGGTGGCGTGGAACTCTTGCTGGCGATGCAGTTCCGGCTGCGCAATGAATTGACGGCGCTGGGGCGCAGTCCCGACGAGGTGAGCTTTCATCTCTTCACCAACACGCCGGACATCCTTCCGACGCACAACGCGGGCGTTCGTCGGCGCTTTGATGCAGCGCTGGCAGAGCGCGGCGTTGCCGTCCATCGCAGCGCGGAGGTCAAGCAGGTTTTCGCGAACAAACTGCAAACCTCAACGGGCGAAAGCTTTGATGTCGATGAGATTGTGTGGGTGACGCGCGCAGGCGGCGCGCCGTGGTTGCAAAAGACGGGTCTGGAGCTCGACGCCGGAGGCTTCATCAAAGTCACCGACACACTGCAAACCGTGACCGACCCGAACATTTTTGCGGCGGGTGACATCGCCAGCATGGTCAACTACAAGCTCGAAAAAGCGGGCGTATTCGCGGTGCGACAAGGCCCGCCGCTGACCGAGAATTTGCGTCGCGCCGTTGAAGGAACCGCGCTCGCGCCGTACCACCCGCAAACCAGCTGGCTGGCGCTGATTAGCACGGGTGACAAATACGCTGTTGCGTCGCGCGGCTGGCTCGGTTTTGCGGGTGCGTGGGTGTGGACATGGAAGGACTGGATTGATCGCCGCTTCATGGCGAAATTTCAGGATTTCCCGGCGATGGATGCGCATGCTTCCGTGCCAGCGACGTCTTCACAGAATTCAGTAAAACTTAGTCAGGAAGAATCGCTGCAAGCCATCTCCGCGATTGCGATGCGCTGCGGGGGCTGCGGCGCAAAAGTGGGCGCGACGGTGCTCTCGCGCGCGCTCAGCAATTTGCATCCTGTGGACCGCGATGACGTGATCATTGGCCTGAAAGACCCCGACGATGCGGCGGTGGTGCGCGTGCCACCGGGCAAGGCGATGGTGCATTCGGTGGACTTTTTCCGCTCGTTCATCGACGATCCATATATTTTCGGCAAAGTCGCCGCCAACCACGCGCTCGGCGACATTTGGGCGATGGGCGCAGAGGCACAGTCCGCCACCGCAATTGCCACGGTGCCGTCAGGTCTGGAATCGAAGGTCGAAGACGTGCTGTTTCAGATGATGACCGGCGCGCTCGAAGTATTGAACGAGGCCAACTGCGCGCTCGTCGGCGGTCACACGGGCGAGGGCAAAGAGCTGGCGCTGGGCTTCGCGGTGAACGGCCTGATCGACGACGACCCCGCAAAGATTTTGCGCAAGAACGGCATGCAACCGGGCGACGTGTTGATCCTCACAAAACCTATCGGTACCGGTACGCTGTTCGCCGCGCACGCAAGGCTCGCGGCAAAGGGACGATGGATCGACGGCGCGTTGAAGTCGATGGTGATTTCAAACCGATTAGGCGCGAAATGCCTGACCGAATTCGGAGCCACCGCCTGCACCGATTTAACGGGCTTCGGCCTGCTCGGTCATCTGGTCGAAATGACGCGCCCGTCGGGCGTGGACGCGGAATTAAACCTGACGAATTTGCCGCTGCTTGACGGCGCAGAAGAATGCGTGGCGCAGGGCATCGTCAGCTCGCTGCAAAGCGCCAACGTCCGCCTGCGCCGCGCCCTGCGCAATCAGGAGGCGATGGTCAACCATCCGCGCTATCCGCTGATTTTCGATCCGCAAACCGCAGGCGGATTGCTCGCCAGCGTGCCGCCAGATCGGGTTGAGGCTTGCATCGCGGCGCTGCGTGAATTGGGGTACGTGCACACCGTCGCCATCGGCAAAATT
>JANXNO010000147.1 GCA_025354075.1 Burkholderiales bacterium
CAGAAGCCCTGCATCTGGCGCTCGTCCTTGCCGTCCTTGATGGCGAGCGGATTGACCCAAGCGTTGATCGACTGACCGGAAATGCGGATGTGCATGCCGACCAGTTCACCTTTGTCATCCAGGCCCGCCGTCATCTTCGCCATCGAAATCGGGCGATAAAAATCATGCGCCTGATCTTCTTCGCGGCTCCACAGCAGCTTGATGTGCGTGCCGGGAAATTGCTTGGCAATGGCTGTGGCCTGCTGCACATAATCCTGCTGACCGCCGCGTCGGCCGAAGCCGCCACCGAGATCCATCTTGTAGACCTCGCATTTATCCAGCGGCAAGCCGGACGACTCGGACAACGACGTATGTGATGCCTCGCCGTTTTGCGTGGGCACCCAAGCCTCCGCGCGCTCGGGCGTGTAGCGCACGGTGCAGCCCATTGGCTCCATGCAGGCGTGCGAGAGGAACGGCGTGGTGTAGGTAGCCTCGATCTTTTTCGCAGCGCCTGCGATGGCTTTGAGCGCGTCGCCTTCGACGCGGCCTGCGTACTGACCGCCGGTTTCGACGAGACCGGCTCTGAGCGATGCGGCAATCGTCGCGCTGGATGCCTTGGCGTACTGACCTTCGTCCCACACGATAGGCAATTTTTCCAACGCGGTTTTCGCGCGCCACCAGGTGTCCGCAAGCACTGCGACCGTGCCTTCGTTCACGCGCACTGCGCCCTTGACGCCGCGCATGCTTTTGATTTTTGATTCGTCGAAACTCACGAGCTTGCCGCCATGCACCGGACAGGCCTTGATCGCAGCGCAGAGCATGCCGGGGAAGCGCAAATCGACCGCGTACATGAGCGAGCCGTTGAGCTTGGATTTTGTGTCGAGGCGGCGCATGGATTGCCCCGCCACTTTCCATTCGCGTGGGTTGCGCAGCGTGATGCTTTTTGGATCGGGCGGCGTGAGTTTGCCTGCGGCAGCGGCGATCTTGCCGTAGCTGATCGTGCGCTTGCTCGCGGCGTGGGTGATGATGCCTTTCGACACGGTAAGTTCACCAACGGGAACCTTCCATTCGTCGCTTGCGGCTTGGAGCAACATCACGCGCGCCGCCGCCGCACCGCGACGAACGTAGTCTTCCGAAATGCGTATCCCGCGACTGCCGCCGGTGGACATTTCGCCCCAGGCGCGTTTGCGTGCGTAGCTCTGGCCGGGCGACGGATATTCGGTCGCGACCTTGGCCCAATCGCATTCGAGTTCTTCGGTCACGAGCTGCGCGAGACCGGTACGCGTCCCTTGCCCCATCTCGGATCGTGCGATGCGGATGATGCAGGTGTCGTCTGGTTTGATGACGACCCAGGCGGTGACCTCCGAGTCGCCGGGCGCGACCATCGCTAGGCCTTGTGCGTCAGTGGACGACGACCACGTTGCGGCAAGGCCGAGCGCGAAGCCGCCGCCTGCTAAGGCTGCAGAGCCGACGATGAAGTGGCGGCGTGTGGTGTTCACGGTGTCTGTGGTGGATGTTTGGAGAAGTGTGTTCATCATCCGCTCCTACGCCTGCGCCGTTGAGGACGCGTTGTACCCGTGCATCTCGGCATGCCGATCCGTCTTCAACCACTCGCTCGCGTCGGCCGTTCGCATCTTCGCTGCGAGATGAATCGCGGCGCGAATACGTTGGTACGTTCCGCAACGGCAGATGTTGGTCATCGCGTCATCGATGTCCTTGTCGGTCGGGTTTGGCTTGTCTTTGAGCAACGCCGCTGCCGCCATGATTTGCCCGGACTGGCAGTAGCCGCACTGCGGAACGTCGAGCTCCAACCACGCGCGCTGCACCGGGTGCGAAACGTCGGGCGACAGGCCCTCAATGGTCGTGATTTTGGCGCTTTGCAGCGCCGACGCCGGCACCGAGCAGGAGCGTACCGGCGTGCCGTCGACATATACCGTGCAGGCACCGCACTGCGCGATACCGCAGCCATACTTGGTGCCGGTAAGCCCAAGAATTTCGCGCAGCACCCAGAGCAAAGGCATATCGTCCTCAACGTCCGCCTGATGGGCCTTGCCGTTGATATTCAACTGAATCATGGAGCACTCCTTGCGCTGAAGAACCGGTACGGCGGAAATACACCGCTAGCGGTCAACAACGATAGGATTGAAGCACAAGGCGCGCGCTGTGTCATTGGGGTATTTCGAATTTGCGCAACTCACGGGAGTCACCCGAAATGAGTTACAGCTTTTTTTGAATCGCCCGTTTTATATGGGCTCAGATGCCTTAATTCTCAAATACCGACTATTGGCGAATAACAGCATTTTCCCCCGTTAAATAGCCGTTTCAAATAAAAGCTGTATCCCGTTTTATGGTGATTTGATACCGTTACGCGTTGCTGCCTTAGAGGACTTACCCCCCATGAATCACAAATCTTTTATCGCTGCCTACGAACAAGCGCTTGGCCTGCAATCTTGGGAAGCGCTTGCGCCCTTTGTAGACAGCAACGCGTGCTTCGTTTTTTCGGATGGAACCTACCTTGGCAAGGCGCAAATCGAGCGCGCGATTCGGGCGACGTACGCATTGATCAAGGACGAAAAATATCGGATTGAGGACGTGCGTTGGATTCATATTGCCACCGATTGCGCGCTGTGTACTTACCAATTCTTTTGGTCTGGGGTTATCAGCGGCGTCGCCTCGCGAGGCAGCGGTCGCGGCACGAATTTGCTGGTGAACGACACGTCAGGGCGGAAAATAAAGCATGAGCATTTGGGGCCGAACGCGAAGTAACGCAGGTGGGCAACAAGTTGCCGACCTACGAATCTGGGAAGTCCGGCGCGCTTCATCAACGATCAACCAATCGAAACGCGTATGGCGGCCTTCGTGCAGCATCTTTCGGGTTATTTGCGTGCGGGGCCGACGGTGAATTTACGGCTCGAAAACGTTGAAGAATCGTGGCATGCTCAGCACGTGGGCAAAGGCAAAACCCCGTGACTGATTTCATTTCTGTTTAGCAAGTAGCCCGGCTACGCCTCAAACCGAAACACCAGTCCCGCCCGCGCCCACGCAGGCACGCTGCCCGCGCCAAACGCGCTGGCGGGCGTAAGAAAACCGTATCGCCGTGGCAATGCCGCACAACCTTCAGCGCCCGCACCGGCAAGCAGCAAGCCCGCCTCCGCAATCAACATCGCGGTGGACCGATAGCCGGGGTGGCCGAGCGCAGTGGCATGTCCGATAGCGGTTTCGCCTGATGCGGACGTGGCCTTCATGTGCATCGTGTAGCCCGATTGTTCGAGGTGTTTGTCGCTGGGGCCCTGCCCCGGTTTGGGACCGAACCAATCCATCAGTTGTTTGATGGCAGTACGACCGAGTTGATCGACCGTGCCGTTGCGATCCACCGATTTCGCCATTGCGGTGAAGCTGCGCGCGAGCGTTTCGGCGACCACGCGCTGGCCGATGGCGAATGGTGCCATGCCGCGAGTGGACAGCGCTTCGGTGTAGCGACACTCAGCAGCAAACGGCGACGATTTCGAGCCTGCCAGCGCGCTCATCGTGCGATACACAACCGGCGGATTGACGAACGGTGCGGGCACCGTGGGCGCGAGCCATGCGTCAACATCGTTGCTGTAACGGGCACGAAAATCGTAGCGTCCGAAGTCGCGAATGCGCTCGGCCAACGCAGCATCATCCACCAACACGGCCGGGTCATTTAACGTTGCGCCTGCGCCGTCTTCCAGCATGGCAATGATCGAGCCCATCGTGCCGCCGGATAGCACGTCGCGTGGACGAAACGCCGGAGGACCAGTGAAGCGGTTGATCACCTCAATTAATTGGGCGCGCTCACCCGTGGCCTTCTTGAGTCGCGTCGCGATCAGCAACGCGGCGATGTCAAATGGCAATGCTTCGAAGCCGCAGATCGAAATGATCTTCGCTTTTGACGCGACCGCTACATCAGCATGGCGCGCGATCATCTGTGCCACCCATCCAATTTCGCCAGTCAGATCGACGTAGTGCGTGCCCTGCGCCGCCGCCGCTGCGACGAACGATTCGCCGCTCTGCCCATAGGGCCCCGCTAGCTGAGTGATCGCGCGCGTGGACGCGACGAGCTTGTCGACGCTTTGTTGATCAGTGCTATCAGCAACGCGGATTTCGGGCTGCGTGGCGGAGTCATTACACAACGGCAGCAGCGCTTCAAGTTTGTCGCGGTTGCGTCCGGCAATCGCCCATTTGAAGCCGGGCGGCACATGGCGCGCCAAGTGCATCAGCGTTTGTCGGCCTGTGAAGCCGGTAGCGCCGAAGAGAACGAGGTCGAGTTTTTTTGCGGGCACGCGACACCTTACAAGGCAAGTCATACGCCCATCAGTCTACTCGCGTTCGAAATTTTAATGATTAGAGGTGACGCTGCTGCGCCAACAAAAAAGCCCCAAACCCGGGGCTTTTGAATAGTATTTTGGGGCGACCGACGGGGTTCGAACCCGCGACAACTGGAATCACAATCCAGGACTCTACCGCTGAGCTACGGCCGCCATTGAAATCGACACACTAACTAAATCTGGCGCGCCCGACAGGACTCGAACCTGTTACCCCCGGCTTAGAAGGCCGGTGCTCTATCCAGATGAGCTACGGGCACCTGAAGGGTGCAGCTGCACACTGAAGTCTGAGCTAGTTTTAAGTTCAAGCACTGTTAGACGCGAGTGTGCTTACAAATATGGTCGGGGCGATAGGATTCGAACCTACGACATCCTGGTCCCAAACCAGGCGCGCTACCGGGCTGCGCTACGCCCCGACG
>JANXNO010000115.1 GCA_025354075.1 Burkholderiales bacterium
CGATTAACAAGGACATGGTCTCCGGCGGCATTGAAATCTTCGCGCACGAGATCGAGATTTACAACGCCTCGCTCACGCCGCCGTTCATGGTCGACGAGGACGTCGTCAACGAAGAGCTTCGTTTCAAATATCGCTACCTCGATCTGCGCCGACCACAGATGGCCAAAAACCTCATGCTGCGTGCCAAGGTGGCGCGCGCTGCACGTGAGTACCTCGACGAGCGAGGTTTCGTCGATATCGAAACGCCGGTGCTTTACAAGAGCACACCGGAAGGCGCACGCGAGTTCCTCGTGCCGTCACGCATGCATGACGGTCAGTTCTACGCCCTGCCGCAAAGCCCGCAGCTCTTCAAGCAGTTGCTGATGGTCGCGGGCTTTGACCGCTACTATCAAATCGTCAAATGCTTCCGCGACGAAGACCTGCGCGCGGATCGTCAGCCCGAGTTCACGCAGATCGATATCGAGACCTCGTTCCTCACAGAGCACGACGTGCAGGACATGATGGAAGGCCTGATCAAGCACTTGTGGAAGAAGGGCCTCGGCGTTGACCTGCCGACCTTCCCGCGCCTGCCGTATTCGGAAGCGATGAGCAAATACGGCAGCGACAAGCCTGACCTGCGCGTCAAGCTCGAACTGACCGAACTGACCGACGTGATGAAGACGGTGGACTTCAAAGTCTTCCGTGGCGCGGCCGATTTGAAAGACGGTCGTGTGGTGTGTCTGCGCGTACCCGGCGGCGCGAAAATTTCGCGCAAAGAGATCGACGACTACACCACCTTCGTCGCCATTTATGGAGCGAAAGGTCTCGCCTGGATCAAGGTCAATGACGTGACGAAACTCAACGAAGAAGGCCTGCAAAGCCCGGTCGTGAAGTTCCTCACGCCGGACTCCATCGCGCAGATTGTCAGTCGAAGCGGCGCGCAAAGTGGCGACATCATCTTCTTCGGCGCGGACCGCAAAAAAGTCGTCAACGACGCGATGGGCGCACTGCGCGCCAAGATCGGCGTGCAGCACGGCACAGAGCTCGGCTTCTTCGAGAAGGGCTTCAAGCCGTGCTGGGTCGTGGACTTCCCGTGCTACGAGTACGACGAAGAAAACAAGCGCTACGTCGCTGCGCACCACCCGTTCACCAGCCCGAAAGACAACCACTGGCACTTGCTCGACACCGACCCAAGTCAGGTGCTCGCCAAGGCCTACGACGTCGCCATGAACGGCTGGGAACTCGGCGGCGGTTCAGTGCGTATCCATCGCCCCGAACTGCAAGCCAAACAATTCGCCACGCTGGGCATCAGTGAAGAAGATCAACGCGCCAAGTTCGGCTTCCTTCTCGACGCGCTGCAATACGGCGCACCGCCGCACGCAGGCATCGCGTTTGGGCTGGATCGGATTGTCACCATGATGTGCGAAGCCGAATCGATCCGCGACGTGATTGCCTTCCCGAAGACGCAGCGAGGGCAGGACTTGATGGTGGATGCGCCTACGCCGGTGACGGAGAAACAGTTGCGCGAGTTGCATATTCGGTTGCGGAATACGCAAGTGGCAGGGTAACGACGTAGGGTGGGATGCTCCAATTCCGCCCAACACTTGCCAATGAGAAAGAAACTGAATGAGCGCTTCTGTCGAACCGTCGAATCTCTCGGTTTGTTTTAACTCAAATACGCTTGAGAAAGATGAACCTGTTGAGTTATCGCCCACGGCAAAACTCCGCTACTCAAACGACACCGAAAGCAACGCTCTCGACGACTATCTGGAAAAACTTGTCGCAAGTGATTTGTTTGGGAGTAGTTTTCCGCTTCTGACGAATATCAGTCCAAAACTAGACGGAAGCGGCTCTTCGTCGACACAGTCAAGCCGCCCACGTCGATATGTTGTGCTTGAGAGTAGCGAAGCAGAAGTTCAACGTAGACATCTAGCGCTTCAACGGCAGTTAGCACTCTTAAGGGTTGCGCCATTTCCGCTAAGGTTTGGATTCAACTTTCGTCTCTACGATGATGGCAGGCGTCATCGCAACTACCACGTCGAAGAGTTGCATAGCCTAGTCAAAGCGCCGTTGACGAACACGGAGGGTGGGTTAATAGAAATCAGCAAAGCGAACGTAATGCAGTACGCGGCTCTCTTTGGTGTAACGCGAAACTGGCGTGATTCCGATTGGGAAAGACCAATGCGATTGCTCAACATGTATCGAGACATCTGCTCTTTACCTGCAAACTCACAGTTTCACTACGTTGGGCTTTTCGCATTGCTGGAAGGAATCCTTGCACATAAGCCAAAACCGACCGACCCCACTGAGTCAATCGGTCGGCAGATGCGTAGAAAAACGAGTTTAGTGATGAACAGGAGCGAGGAAAGTCCAAACGCGGCCACGCACTTTTCACAATTGCCGACGGACAAGCGCGACGAACTGCTATGGAGCGCCCTTTACGATCTTCGGAGCGAAATAGCCCACGGCAATACTCCAACTTTTGAAAAAGGTGAAGGCAAAAAGCAGGTGAAACTCGATGATCTTGCATCATGCGTCCGCTATGTCGATGACGTTGCCCGCTTGCTGCTACGACAACTTTGTGCCGAGCCACAACTGATGAGTGATCTTCGAGCGGTTTAATACATAAGGTGCGCATCGACATTCGAGCGAGGTAGGGTGGGCACCCCGTGCCCACGCGTCACTCCACTTGCGAATTGAAGCCCGTGGGCAACAAGTTGCCCCCCTACGATTTGGCCATGAGCGCATCTCGGCGCTACCATCACATTCATGAAGACTCCAATAAAACGCGATGCAACGGGCATGCGAGCGAGCTACAAGCGCTCTGATTTCGGCGAAATGGAACGTGGCAAATATGTCGCACTCGCGCGGGCCGCATTGACACAAAACACCGCGACCGAACCCCTCACCATCCGCCCCGCCGTTGACGCCGACGTCGAAGGCATGCGCACGCTGCTCAACGACATCATTCGCATCGGCGGAACGACGGCGATCACGAATGAGTTGTCGCCCGACGAAATGCGCGAGTGGTTTATCTCCGGCGAGGCCGTGGTTTCCTGTTTCGTGGCGTTCGATTCCGACGGGACCATAGTGGGTTTTCAGTCGCTGAGCAAGTACGACAGCCTGCCCGCCGGGTGGGTGGATATCGCGACCTTTGCCAGCCGCTCGCGTCACAAATCGGGCGTGGGCAGCGCGCTGTTTGCCCGCACGCGCGAAGCGGCCTCAAAGCTCGGCTTTTCGGCAATTAACGCCTCAATCCGCGTAGTGAACGAAGGCGGTCTGGCGTACTACAGCCGCATGGGATTTACGACCTATCTCGTCGAAGACGGCGATCCGCAGGCGCAAGGCCGCGTGTTCAACCGCGTCCACAAGCTGTTCACACTGTAGCGGGTGGAGGCGCGCATCGGGACGCGCACCTCGGCCTGTACCAAACCAACTTCATCGCAACAACGCGGCACTTGCCCCGCAGCTTTACCCGACATTGTTGCTTGCGGGTGACAGCAGGCAGACCCGCGTTCCTGGTTTAATCAGTACACCGGAATGTATTCAACAGCTCCCGTGTCGCCGTCATAAATCATTTCATACGGGTACCAATAGATCTCCTCGTTACCGTAATCGTCGTAGTACGCGTAACCGATGTACACAATGCCCATGTCTTGCAACTGCACGTGCTGCATTGACGCGTATTGGAGCACGTCTGCTGACGCCATCTTTGTTTTGGTCTTGTACTTGGTGACGGGCAATTCACCCTTCTTGCTGTGCTTGACGTGCATGCCTGCAATCTTGCCGTCCTTCACCTCCACGGAGACGGTTTGCGGGCCGTTTGTTTCGAGCACGTGTTTGCCATTGGCCTTGATCTTGTCGCCAAGCAATTGCTTTCCATTTTTATGGTTCGCTTTGCCTTTGCCCTTACCCTTGCCTTTTTCATCGTCCTTGCCTGCTGCCGCAGCGTGGCCAGCGAAAGCCGACATGCCGAGGACAGCAACACCCGCGGTAAATAATCTTCGATTAAGGTTCATAGTTTCATCTCCATTAAATGACGTTGCCTGGTTGGGTGTTGTGAGCGGTTCCACCCCGGATAAAGCTTGCGCGATTCCGCACGCGCCGATACGGGCGGTTCCACCGATCAAGTCCAGCTAGTGCAATCATCTACAAACAACAGACCGGTTGCCGTAGGAGAGCGCCTTAGATTTGCGTCGGATCAAGCGTGGTGCCAACGAAGCTGCGCAAAATCGAGCACCCGTGATTGAAACCATCCGCGATTCCACGACGTGACTTCGAGACAACGACTCTGCGCCTTTTCGGCAGCGTTGAACTGCAGCGCCGGCTGGTAGACAAATGGCCAACAACTTTAACGTGAGACGCTAGTTTAATATGGGCTAAGCGTCGCTTTACGCACAAAATCAACTTTCGGATAAAAACATCGCGAGGCCCATATGAAATAAGGACTTCATCCAAAAGCTGTTGTTTTAGAATGAGTCTTGGCGGGTCACTCGCGCACCGTACACAATGAATTCGTCTTTCGCGTTGTCCATGTTTTCAATTTAGAAAACCCTCTTGAACGCGCTGCAATCCATCGCCAACGGCAACCGCCCAACTCGCCGCCGAACCCGGTCGTACTGCGTGACGCTGCTCGCGGTCGTCGCACTCAGCACCTCAGGCGCAGCAGGGGCCGAGCCCGCCAAGGGCACGCTTACGGGCACAGGCAAAATCCCAGCTGCCGTAAACGTCAGACACGCGTATCTGATCAAAGGCCCCAACGCGTTTGGCGACAAAGCGGTTCGCTTGTTGATCCTGTCCGAAGTGGATCAAGGCGCGCACATCAAGTCGTGCGTCACGATGTCTTGCGCCACCGAAAAACTTGAAAGCGGCATGACCGTTGAATTCGACTCGGGCCCGCGCCTGTTGTACTGGTTTGTGGCGAACGGGCAGCGCGTGCAGGCGTCCGGCACAGCAGATCCGGACACCGTGTCGCTTACCGTCAATACGCCGCAACGGCTGACCGGCACATGGACGCACGACGCGTCCGGCCAGGGCGGCCCGAAGATCGCCGTGGAGTTCGACGCGCCAATGCTCAAGGAATTTACGAATACGCCGTAGTCCGTAGCCCTTCGAGCCGCAGCGCGTCCGGGTTGTGTGGATTTACGCAGTTTGCAAGGTTCGATGAATAATTGCCCTGACGCGCTTCGCTTCTCATGGCCACATTTCTACACATCATGCAAATACCGACGACACCTTTCTGCAACGGCGCTACCCTGCCCCGCTTCGGCATCGGCACTTGGCGCATGGGCGAGCGCACGTCTGCTGCGCAGGAGGAAATCGCTGTTATCAAAGCTGCGATTGAGCGTGGTGTGACGCTGATTGATACGGCAGAAATGTATGGCGACGGGGGCGCAGAAATCATCATCGGTCGCGCGATAGCCGACGCGCCATCCACACGCGAAAAACTCTACATCGTAAGCAAGGTGTACCCACACAATGCGTCACGCAAAGGTACCCTCGCCGCCTGCGAGCGCAGTCTGAAACGGCTGGGCACTGACTACCTAGATTGCTATCTGCTGCACTGGCCCGGTGAGCATCCGATTGCCGAGACGGTGGAGGCATTTGAGGCGCTCAAAGCGCAGGGAAAAATTCGCGCGTGGGGTGTGTCGAATTTTGATGTGGACGACATGGAAGAACTGGCCTCGGTCGCGAACGGCAACAACGTCGCAACCAACCAAGTGCTCTACAGCCTGTTGCGTCGTGGCGTTGAGTTTTCGTTGTTGCCGTGGCACCGCGAACGGGGCATTTCCACGATGGCGTATTCGCCGATTGAGCAGGCGCAATTGCTGGCCTCAGCCAAGCTGCAAACCATCGCCAGCGACATCGGCGCGACGCCCGCGCAGCTAGCGATTGCGTGGTTGCTCATTCAGCCGGACGTAATCGTGATCCCGAAAACCACGCACATCGCACGCGTGGATGAAAACCTTGGCGCACTTGATTTGAAGCTTGATGCATCAACGTTCGCTGCGCTGGACGCAGCGTTTCCACCGCCGCATAAACGCACGCCGTTGGCGATGTTGTAGCTGCGCTCAGCGTGTCTCCACTGAATTTTCAAATGCGACGGCGATACTTGAAAACTGTGCAACTTCGCAACAATCTCGCGCCGCTAGTGCTGGATAAACCCCATCCAGCAACGATTCCACATGCGATAATAGCGTTATACCTTTATGCGGACAGCAGGTCGCACGCGACCCACTATCCTGGAAAAACTGTTTGACACACGTTCCCAAAGATCCGCTTGACGCCCCAGACTTGGGTGCGTTGTCCGATCTTGCGCCGCAACTGGCGCAGACCTTTGTGTCCATCGCCAGCGACATTGCGCTGGTAATCGATGCCGACGGTGTGATTCGTCATATGGCAACGGGGGCCGCTCCCATCGCAGGATCAAATGCCAACTGGATCGGTCGTCCTTGGGCTGAAACGGTCAGCGGTGACACCCGACGCAAGATTGAGCAACTGCTGAGCGAGGCGCAGACCTCGGGCGTCACTCGGCGGCGTGAGGTCAATCACCCCACCGTTGGAGGGCAGGATATTCCGGTGGCGTACACCGCCATTCGTTTGGGGCGCGATGGCCCGGTGCTTGCGGTTGGCCGCGATCTGCGCGCTGTAACGGCGATTCAGGAGCGTTTTGTTGTCGCACAGCAGGATATGGAGCGTCATTACTGGCAGCAGCGCCAGTCCGAATCGCGTTATCGGCTGCTGTTTCAGGTGGCTACCGACGCCGTGATGGTGGTCGATGCACATACGCTCTTGATCGTCGAGGCAAACGCTGCGGCAGGGGCATTGTTCGCCCGCACAGGCCTAAATTTGCTGGGTAAAAGCGTGCTTGATGGCGTTGCCCGCACGAGTCGACCGGGCGTAGAAGAGCTTCTGATCACGGCGCGGGCCAGCGGTCGACCTGCCGAAATTCGGGCGCGTGCAGCGAGCGCGCCCGGCACCCTTGTTTTCACGCAACTGGCGGCCATCGACATTTCCGCGACACCGTTTCGCGCGGGCGAGACGATGTTGTTGCTGGTTCGCGCGCGCGCGGTCAGCGCGGCGACCGAAAAGCAGTCGGGCAGCGAGCTTGCCGAATTTGTGGAGCGCACCACTGACGCAGTCACCATCACCGATTCCAGTGGTCGTGTGCTGATGGCAAACCCGGCGTTTGCCACGCTTTGCGGATTGCCGAGCGAGGCTCAGGCAATGGGTCGGGGTCTGGCTGAGGTATTGGGCGACCCGCAGCATGCGCTGATCTCCATCCTGGCAGAAGCGCGGCGTCACGGCATTGCCGAAAAACGGATAGCTGTGGTTGGGCAGGCAGACGGGCACCGTTGCGAGGTAGAAATCTCGGCGGCGATTTTGGCTGAGGGCGATCAGGAACGGATTGGTTTGACGCTGCGACGCTGCGACACAGTGACCTGCTCGACGCCGTTGCAACTCGGCGAACTGGCCCGGGCCATTGATAGTTTAGCGAATCAAATTGGCCAGGTACCCCTGTCCGAACTTTTGCAAGAGGCGAGCGACATCGCCGAGCGCCACTTGATCGAGGCAGCCTTGCAGCGTACGCAAGGCGACAGCGAACGCGCCGCTGAACTGCTTGGCATCAACTCCGATAATTTTGACCGCCGCTCGCGCTATCTCGGCGTCGGCTCGTCTTTACCGACTGCCGCCGTCGACCCCAAGCTGATTCATTAGCTCGCGCGTGATTTACAGTCCGCCCTTCGGCCAGGCCGATCTCACCAATTGTGAGCGTGAGTTGATCCAGCTCGCCGGCTCAATACAGCCTCACGGCCTGCTGCTGGTGCTTGATCAACCAGACGGCGTAATCGTGCAAGCGTCATCGAACGCCGCAAACTGCTTGGGCGTGGCCAGCGGCAGTTTGATCGGCACGTCACTCACCGCGCTGCTGGGCGACATCGCGCAACGGGTGCTTGAATGCGCTACGGTCGCCGATCTGGCAGAGCCGCTACCGTTGCAATGTTCGACCGTTACGTGCGACGTTGTCAAATATTGGGAGGGCGCCCTGCATCGTATTGAGCCAGGCCGCTTGATCGTTGAGCTGGAGACGACTGCTGACGCGCCGACCTTCACGGTTGCGCATGATCAGCATCGCTTGCTGCAACTGGTCGGGGACTCGGTGCAGCGCTTGAGCAACGCGGCAAACATCGGCGTACTCGCCGACACCGCTGCGCTCCGTGTGCGTGAATTGATTGGCTACGACCGCGTGATGGTCTACAAGTTCGATGCCGATGGCCACGGCAAAATCATCGCCGAGGCGCGCGACCCGCGACTGGAATCGCTGCTCGGCCATCACTATCCCGCCACCGACATACCGCAGCGCGCGCGTGAGCTGTATCTCCGCAATCGCGTTCGCGTCCTGGTGGATGTGCACTACGAGCCGTCCGTGCTGGAGACGGCGGCTGAAAGCGCAGACAACAGTCCACTCGACATGTCGATGTCGTTCTTGCGCAGCATGTCGCCGCTGCATTTGCAGTATCTGAAAAACATGGGCGTCACCGCGACGCTGGTGGTGTCTCTGGTGCGCGAAGGCAAGCTCTGGGGCCTGATTGCTGCGCACCATTATTCACCGCGCAACGTGCGCTTTGCGGTGCGCGCCGCCTGCGATCTGCTCGCCGAGGTCATGTCCACCCGAATCGCTGCGATTGAAAATTACGCCCACGCGCAGGTGGCGGTGATGGTGCGGAGGCTGGAGCAACGGTTGATCGAAGCGACGTCCACCGAGGGCGATTGGCGGCTCGCCCTGTTCCGCAACCCGCGCACGCTGCTGCAACCGCTGGAGGCGACCGGAGCCGCGTTGTTCACCGACGGCGAAGTGTTGACTTCGGGTGAAGTACCGTCCACGCCGGAGCTGCGTGAGCTGCTGCAATGGATTGACACACAGTCGAAGGAGACGCTGTTTAGCTGCTCCTCGGTTGCCAAAGCGAACCCAATGCTCGACTCGTTGACGCCGACGGCTAGCGGCGTGCTCGCGGTCAAGCTGTCAACCAAGCGGCCCGATTATTTGATGTGGTTCCGCAAGGAGCAGCTCTTAACCGTGACGTGGGGCGGCGATCCGTCCAAGCCCATGTTCGGCAACGATCCCAGGGAGCTCTCGCCACGGCGCTCGTTTGCGGCATGGTCGGAAATTGTGCGCAGCACGGCGCTGCCCTGGACGAGCGCCGAACTCGCGCTGGGTCGCGCGATTGGTGCGGCACTCGTCGATATCATCGTGCAGGTACACGCCGTACGCTTGTTGGTTGCCGAACATCAGTTAGCTGGCATTCGCGCCACCGTGGAAAGCTCGGGCGAGTCCGTGGCAATTGCTGATGCGGACGGGCGCTTGTTGTTTTGCAATCATGCCTTTGCCGCGCTGACTGGGCGCAGCGGAGACGAAATTCCCGACTTGCAGCAGGTGGCGCGGCTGTTCACCGATCCGCACGCCATGCGCCGGACGCTGGCCGCGCTTAATGGTGGCCAGCCGCCGTGGCGTGGCGAGATGGCCCTGCGCCTTGAGGACAAATCAGCGCTGCCAGTCGCAGTGCGTGCTGAGGTGGTGCCAGGACGCGATGGCAAGATGCTGGGATTTATCCTCACCCTGTTTGATCTGCGCGACAGTAAGCGC